>JAAWON010000014.1 GCA_022799495.1 Erysipelotrichaceae bacterium
TGTCGCATGAACTTCAAAAAATGAAAAATAGTATTGATGGTGAATATGGAAGTTTTGATGAAAGTGTATTTGAGAAGTTAGCGGATTTACAAGAGGCCTTAAATAAATATATCGCAATGATTCGTAATCAGAAAAACAAGTTGGAAAAAGATTTAGCAGTGATTGAAAAAAATATTCTTCAACTTAAACAAGGGAAAAAGAATTATCCGCATAGATTAACCACATTAAAAGAATTCATGATTACAGAAATGAAACGCCTTTTTCATAAGGATGTTAAGGTGGAGATATTTGCAGATTGCTTTAATGTAAAAGATGCGGAATGGAAAAATGCCATTGAGGCTTATTTGCATAAACAAAAGATGAACTTAATTATAGATCCGGAGTATTTTATGGATGCATTTAAGGTTTTTAAAACATTTTGTAAGAACAATAATATTTCCGGTTATTCTTTAGTTGACGTAGGAAAAATTAAATTAAAAGAGAAATCACCCAATATAACCTTATTTAATAAAGTCGATGCGCAAGATAAACGGGCATTAACGTATGCGCAATATCTTTTGGATCGTGTTGTGTGCTGTGAAATTGATAATAATATACGCGATCATTTTACTTCAATGACAAAAGATGGCGCCTTGTATACAGCGTGTTCGGGTACACAGGTATCCGCAGACCTTTGGAAAGTACCGTTTATTGGTATTGATTCTATTCCAATCCAATTAGCTCAAGCAGAATCTGATAAAAGAATGCTCGAAAGTCGTATTGATGCGGCAAAGCGAAAAATTAATCAAATACAAATTCCATATTTAAATCAACTCTTGAATTCGAAATTATATATCAAAGAATATTTTGAGAAAATACCAATTATTTCTGACAATGAAATGCTGTTGAAAGAAAAAGAAGGAAACCTTACCGCAGGTGATTTTGAGATCATGATGAAGCAAAATGAAGAGTTAAAAAAGTTAGCAGAAGAAATAGAAAGTTATGAAACTGAATTAGACGATTTGCAAGGTAAGAAAGCAGGAATTGAATTAGAGCATGAAGCGTTGTTTAAAAGAATTGATACTGCTTCAAAAAATAAGGAAATGCAAGAAGGAGTATTAATGAATCGTAATATCAATAAGGATGAATATTTCTACGATTCCCAAAAAGATTATAAAATCGAAATTGATCAATCAAACGATATGATATCTGAATGTAAAAAGACAATGGAAAGCAATAAAAACAAGGTCGAGATTTTTAAAACGCAGTATAATAATGAGTTTCACATGTCTATCAACACAACCATTGAAAATGAAGACTATATAAGAGAAATATCAAATTACAGTGATGATAAAATCAAAGCATATATCGACAAGGTAAATCGAGCATATAGGGATGCAAAAGATTGTTTTGAAAACCAGTTTTTTGCGACTTTAAAAAGGAAAATAGACAATGTGACAAGAGAACTAGGTCAAATCAATCGAACAATTAAACTTCAGCGCTTTGGCGATTCCAAATATAAGTTTGTGGCAACACCAACAACTGATGTCGAATATAGAAATTATTATGAGATTATCATGTCGGAAGATTTAAATGGCAGAAATTTAATGAATTCAAGTATATATGATGATAATAAAGAAATAATTGATCGCTTATTCTATGAAGTGGCACAACTTAACAATATGACTCAGAAAGAATATGAAGCAAATGGCAAAAGGATAGAAAAATATACACATTTTACAACGTATTTAGATTTTGACATCCTTGAGAACGACAATTCTTTAACAAAAACAATCTCATCAAAATCAGGCGGAGAAACACAAACTCCTTTCTATATTGCAATATTAGCCTCATTGCTTAATTTATATGATAGCAGCAGAGATAGTTTACGCTTAGTAATTTTTGATGAGGCATTCGATAAAATGGATAGTGAGCGAATAGAAAAGAGCGTGATGCTATTAAAGGATTCAGGATTTCAAACAATAATTGCGACACCAACTGATAAAATACCCTATATAGCTCCTTTAGCAAATGATACTTATGTAGCAACAACAGAAATCATCAACGGTTTTAAATCTTCTTCATTAAATCGTTGGAAAAAAACGGAGTTTGTGAATGAATGAATTAGAACTACTAATTTTAAAAAAATTGATGCTTTCCTATAACAAAAGTTATCATAGTAAAATAGGGAAAAACAGCGCCAGAAGAGTTATTTTAAATTTAGACAAGGCTTTTGACAGTGAAATATATGATCGCATGGATTATGATTCAGTATGCAAAATGAATGATGCTGTTTATTCTTTACATGAAAGAAAACTTATAACTTATGATGTAGACGAGTTTAATGATGCTCATATAACAAAGGTGTATATGTGCTTGAATGAAGTTGAGCAAATTGCATCATTAACTGGATTAAAAGACAACAAACAAGAATTATTAGCAATCTATGAGTTATTATTAGATAAAAAAGAAGAAGTGAATAGTGAATGGGAACAAAGATTTCTGGAAGATGTAATGGATTCCATTATAGAAAAAAATCGTTTGTTATATTTGCCTAAAGATGTTGCATTGATCGAAGGAATATTAAAAGTATTGCAGGTTATAGCAAAAGAAGAAGGATTTTATATAAGAGTTTTAAGTACAAAACTATTTTCAAATTCGAAATATATCGAAAAGAAATTACTGAAGTATCTGATTAAAATTCTAAAAGATTATTATCCTGATATTCATCTTATGATGGAAAAAGACAAAATGAGTGACAATGAATTTCTGAGATTCATTGGTGTCTTTACCTATGAAGAAGTGTTTGAATTTACAGGAAATTGCACAGCTTATTATAATCACAAACTATTGGATTTTTCGCTCTATGATCAAGGAATGTTTCTGGGGAGTAATATTGCTGCTCAATTATCGTATTTTAATTTAGATGATATACGAGTTATAACATTGATTGAAAATAAAATGAATTATGTTCAATACTGCAAGAATGAAAAAAGGACAGATGAGTTAGTAATTTTCTCCGGAGGATATTATAGCGCACAAAAAAAGGAATTTTATAACGCAATAAAAAGGAGTATGACAGAACATCAAATCATACGTTTATGGGATGATATTGATTTAGGCGGTTTTCAAATGTTTAACAAGTTGAGTATGATATTTGAAAATTTAACTCCTATGCGAATGGATATAGAAACATACATGAATCATGTAGTGTTTGCCAGAGAAATGAGTGATAGTTACTTTACTATGTTGGAAAGATTGGCAGATAAAGAAGGATATGAAGTATTTCAAGATGTAATCAAGTTGATTTTAAAAAATAAAAAAGTTCTTGAACAAGAATCGTATTATATTGAATAATTAAATTCGCCAAAGAAGAATCAATCAAATCAGATTTTGCCTTACATTCCCCCCTTTGAAGAATACCTTTGCAAATGCATGATTATGTAGTATAATGTAATATACTATAAAGAGTTAAGGAGGCTATAAGTTATGTATGAACAAGAGGATTTGCGAGTTGATTCCCTGTCCACAGGGAAGATGACTACCTTAGAGAAGTACACGACAAAAACGTTTGGTATGATGGCATTGGGATTGTTGGTGACAGCGCTGACAGCGTGGATTTTCAGCACAGTGAAGATGTCCGTCGGTAGTTATCAAGGGCCGATATCATTGATGCTGTGCTATAAATACAATTACTTGCCGATGATCCTGCTGTTTGCGGAACTGGGTGTTGTAATTGCATTCAGCACTAGGCTTTTCAAATCATCGATCAATGCGGTGCGGGTAATGTATTTCGCTTATGCGGTGTTGACCGGCTTTACCTTCTCTACCCTGCAATTTATTTATGGCAGTAAGACGATCTATCTGGCATTTGCGATTACGGCTGTTTATTTCGGCGCATTATGTGTGATCGGCTTTACCACTAAGATGAATTTAGCGAAAATTTGGCCGCTGTTATTTGTTGGCTTGATTGGCATCATCATTTTCAATGTTGCGGCAATGTTCATTGATTTAAGCAGTATGGATCGTGTGGTCTGCACGTTGGGATTGGCCATTTTCACCGGTATTACCGCCTTTGATACTCAGAAGATGAAAAATCTTTATATCAGTTATCAAGACGATGAGACGATGTTGCCTCGCTTATCCATGTATTCCGCATTTGAACTTTATTTGGATTTCATCAACATCTTCTTGTATATCCTGCGCATTCTTGGTAAAAACCGCGATTAAGTGCGCAATGAGTCATCCCAATCAGGCTGCGTTTCCGATTTAGGAGGCAGCCTTTTCACTGATTTATGGCCCATCTCACGCATACAAACCTTGGGCAGCCAAACGCCTATTCCTTCATCTACTTACCCAACCATCCCTATCTTTTACTTGGATTTACAACTTTCTTCGTCGTTGAGCAAAGGGTTATGGTATAATACTAAAATAAGTCAGGGGTTTTGGCATAGGAAAAGCGGTGAGGCAATGATGAGATTACATACCTGTAAGACAACTACGACAATAGAGACGCGTTTACATGAGGAAGCGGTGCACTGCCATCGAAAAGATCTTCATATGCGCCTTGATTCCTATGATTTTAAACAGAGCTATCGTAGATTATTACAAGGTGAGCCAAGTGTGGAATTGAAGTGGGATGGCCACCCCTTTGCATTGCCTATGAAGCGCAGTATGTTGGGGTTATATATGCTGGAACTTCGCTTGGATTGCGACTCTTATCGCTTTGTGATAGACAGCGGAGCGCAAATATCGGCAATCCGTCCTGAGCTTGCCCAAAAGCATCATGCGAAGCCATTAACGGGAAGTGTAAGTATTGGCTCGATTGGCGGTAGGGAGAAACAAATGCATGGTTATTTGGTAAATGAACTGCGTTTGGGGAATCTAACAATCGCTCGTTTGCCAATGGTATCACTGGAAACTGCCGGACTCCATGCACGCTTTGGCTCAATGGACCTCTCTTTGTTTGATGGTATCTTAGGATGGGATATATTGGCTCAACTGGATTTTGAACTCGATGATGTTGCCCATGAGTTCAAGGTATTGCGGAATCGCTATCATTTCGCACATCCCAATATGGTAAAAACAGTATTCCCTGTTTTCCTTGTGCGTGATAAACAGAATCGCTTATTAACCATGGGTTTTGACAGCGGTGCACGTGAAAGTTGGATGAGCGCGGAGCGCATGCGGGCACTTGGCTATGAACTTGGCAAGGAGCGCTTGGCGTTGGGGTTCGGCGTTCATGGGTTGGAAGAAATCAAAGTAAATTCCATCTCGGAAATGGATCTGTATTTATATAAAGCACATATCCATCTGCGTCATGCACGTACCGGTCGTACCAATGTATTCCCAAAGGATAGTTTAGATGGGATTTTAGGCAATGAGATCTACAAAAACCGCCGCATCAGAATCATCAATAGCATGGAAATGGTGCTGCTGGCATAAGATTAAGTGAACGGAAAGGAGCTTACATATGAAGTTGAACGGTATGATTACTTTAGAAAATGGGGAAAAACTTCCCTTTGAACTGTATCCGGATGAAGCACCGCGTACAGTGGAGAATTTTGTTAAACTAATTCGGGAGGGATATTACAACGGCAAGACATTTCATCGTGTGATTGCGCATTTTGTATCACAGGGTGGTTGCCCTTATGGCAATGGGAGCGGTGATTTAGGGTATACCATTCCTTGTGAAACCCAAAATAATCCGCATCGTCATGAGAGTGGCAGTATCTCTATGGCACATCGCGGTAAGGATACCGGGTGTTGTCAATTCTTTATTTGTCATGAACCTCAGCCGCATTTGGATGGTGTGCATACGGTGTTTGGCAAAGTGACTGACAATTTGGAGGCTGTGCGCAATATGCGAAATGGTGATGTCATCGCATCTATTACATTGGAGGAGTAGTGTCATGGATGATTTAAAACGACTGGGCTTGCCCTTTATTACGATCCTATTATCGGCGTTGTTGGTTAAGTTAATCAATCGCTTTCTTGTCTTTTCCTTTACGCCGACCCTTGTAACTTTTCTAATTGTTACCTCACTGTTTTTATTTGGATATCTGTTAAACAAAACCAGAAACCGCAGAAATCCGGGCGTATTCAAAAAGGTCATTGCGATCTTGGTTATGGTATTGTTAATGTTGATGCAGATGGGATATTTCACCCTGCCTTTTATGGCCGATGCATTTGATTTCTTTGGTGTAGACGCTTTCTATATCAATATGATTTATATCTTTTGCGGCTATTTGTTCGCAGATTAGCAGGAATAACAGAAACACCGGTGATTGTTCCATCGGTGTTTTCATTTGTTTTGGTATTGATAGAATGGAAATGGTGGATTGTGCGCAAGTAAAAGATCTTATTACTTGAGTGATAGAACAGCGTGTTTTTCTTTATGTTCCTGCTCTTGCAATTTGACTGGATTCTCGGTATACTTACAACATATCATTTGGATGATTCATGCGCATGGTAAAGAAGCCATGTGATATATGATAACAACAGGAGGCAGTTATGTTAAGGAATCTTATTGGTGGAATTGCGATTGGCATCGCAAATATCATTCCCGGTGTTAGCGGGGGAACGATGATGGTGATCTTAGGTTTGTTCCAAAAAACAATGGATGCGATATCCGGCTTTTTTCAGCCGCATAATCCCAAACGCAAGGAACAGTTCTTATTTCTATTACAGGTATTGATTGGTGCCGCAATCGGTTTGATCGGGTTTGCGAAATTACTGAATATTTTGTTTGAAGAATACCCGACGCAGACAATCTATTGGTTTATTGGCTTGGTGGTATTTAGCATTCCGCTATTTTTAAAAGCAGAGGTAAAGGATGAGAAACTGAGTTGGCTTTGGGTAGCCATTGGAATGGCTTTGATCTTTGCGATCAATTTAATGGCACCCGGAAGTGAAGAAGGGGTTGTCAATCCCACTTTCCCTGCGATTACGCCCCTGCATTGTGTTCTTATGGTGGCGGTGGGTTTTGTCGGCGGTTTTGCGATGTTGATGCCGGGAGTCAGTGGTTCGATGGTGTTGTTAATCTTCGGTCAATATTATCTGTTTAAATCCTATGTGGCCGCAGTTACTTCATTTGCTCCTGATGTATTGTTATCCTTAGTGTTTATTGCGATTGGAATCGGTTTGGGGATTGTAACTTCTGCGATTGTGACTAATGCAGCTTTAAAGAAAAATAAGAGTGCCACCCTAAGTTTTATTTTAGGTTTGATCATTGCCTCCAGCATGGTTTTAATTCCATTCGATGTGAGTTATGATCTTGGTATGATTGTGACCTGCCTGATGGCGGTTGGATTTGGTGGCTTGATTGTATCACTATTGAATCGTTTCGCATGAGTCTTAGTGGTTCCTTGCTAGATCCATGCATCTTGCCACAAGCTTGGGTAACCCATGTGCATCAGGGGTAACTATGCATACAGGATGAAGAAGAAAAAAACATATCAGTCAAAAAAAAACAGTACCGCATTGCGTGATACATCATGAAGTACTGTTTTTTCTATTCGTGAGAGTGATGCTTTAGGCAGTCTATGGTGGTGACTGTCTCTTAGTGAATCCAATTCAAATGCTTTATAGAATTTGATCAATGCTGTCGTGAATGATCTGTTTGAGCGTTGCGCAGCTTTGATCGAATTTTTGCTGATCCACTTCAGTTAAGGGAAGCTTTACAATTTCTTTAATGCCACTGCGGCTCACCACCGCCGGTACCCCAATATACAAGCCTTCTTGACCGTATTCTCCGCTTTGATAGACGGAAACGGTTAGAATGCTGCGGGAATTGCTTAGGATTGTATGTATGAGATGATTGAGGGATAAGCCTATGCCGTAATAAGTGGCCTTTTTACGATTGATGATTTCATAAGCGGCTTGCTGGACCTGTTTATAGATCTCCAACAAATCATTCATATCCCGTCCCTTTTCATCTAAATAGGCCAGCATACTTTTACAGCCGACAAAGCAGTTGGTCCAAGGGACAAAACTGGAATCACCATGTTCCCCCATGATATAGGCATGAATGTTACTGGAGGAGATATTCAGATATTCACTCATCAAATAACGCAGACGTGCGGTATCCAATAAAGTTCCTGAACCGATGACTCTTTCTTTCGGCAATCCGCTCACTTTCCATGCGACGTAACTCATGATATCCACAGGGTTGCTGGCGATGACCAAGATTCCATCAAATCCGCTTGACTTGATCTGCTCAGCAATGCCTTTCATGATTTTCGCATTTACCATAGTCAGCTCCAGACGAGTTTGATCGGGTTTTTGAGCCGCACCTGCTGTGACAACGACAATATCCGCATCCTTACAATCCGCATAATTGCCTGCCTTGATTTTCATTTTACTGGGGGCATATGGCAAACCGTGAGACAAATCCATTTCTTCACCAACGGTCTTTTCATAATCGATATCAATGAGCACCAACTCATCGACAAGGGGAGTAGTCAATAGCGTATACGCAAAGCTCATACCGACAAATCCGGTACCCACCAAAACCAACTTGCGCTTATCGCTGTTTTGTTTCATAAAGGTTCCTCCTTTTTTTCTTTAGTATACCACAATTTGGAAATGAAATACACCAAGAACGCGCCGGAAAAATTCGCTACCGCAAGGCTTTACTCATCCTTTTTCATATGAATAAAGAAAAGGCTTTTCATTACTACATCAAATAGATAGATAAAAAAAGATGACAGGTATTGTCATCTTTTGCGATCTTATTCTTGTGGTTGGGCTTCTTGGAGCACAGCGTTTAACGTGATGCTTTTACGATCCCGCATGACGATGATTGTGATGGTATCGCCAACCTGCTTTTCGGCAATGATTGCGGCGGCATCCGCAGATGATGTAATTTCATTGCCATCAATGGAAACGATGCGATCTTTCACTTGGATACCGGCTTGGGAAGCTGCGGAATGATCGTTCACTTTTGCGACATATACGCCCATCTCCGAAACTCCGGCTTGGAATGCAGATAACTCATCACTGATGGTTACCATGGATACACCAAGCTGAGGCCTGCCGGTCACATAACCGCTGGCAATCAAAGATTCAATGATTGGTTTGGCAGTATCAATGGGAATCGCAAAGCCTAATCCCTCTACTGAAGTTCCTGATGATTTGGCATTGACGATGCCAACCAGTTCGCCGGCGCTGTTAAATAATCCGCCGCCACTGTTTCCTTTATTGATCGCTGTGTCTGTCTGTAAAAGCGTCATCGTCTGCCCATCAATCGTAATTTCTCGATCCAGTGCACTGATGATGCCGCGCGTTACCGTGCCGCCCAATTCACCTAAAGGATTGCCGATAGCGATGGCTTCATCGCCGACCGAAAGGGCATCGGATGAACCGAATAAGGCAGGAATGAGACCTTCTGCGTCGATTTTCAACACAGCCAGATCGCTCATACTGTCCTTACCGATTAGTTTTGCGTCATAAGTAGATCCATCTTTGGTGCGCACTGTGATTTTATTGGCGCCGTCTATGACATGATGATTGGTCACAATATAGCCATCTTTAGAAATGATGACACCACTACCTGCGCCGGTTGTGACCATCTGTTGAAAATAACTGTCTTTGGCGGCAGTCTCTGTTGTAATTTCTACGACGCTTTGTTCGGTATTGGCAACGACATCTTTCACTGACATTTGTGTGATCGCATTACCATCCTGATCCTTTTGCGTAACGCTTTGATAAATGACAGCACTTTGATTGTGCGCAAAGAACTGATTGCCTAGCCAATAACCACCCAAACCACCGATCCCCCCCAATAAGAAACTGCCCGCCAATATTCCCGCGACGCCACGCTTACTTCTTTTCGCCTTTGGCTGATATTGTACAGATGCATCCGTATGGTGGATAGACTGCGCTGTTTCCTCACAAAGTGAAGCGGCGTTCTCCTCATCCTTACATTCACTACATTCACTTTGTGCAAAAGCATTCTGGCTTTCATTTGTTTCTGTTTGTTCCATTGGTTCTGCCCCTTTGCCCACTTGGGCTGCGCCTTGATTCAGCGTTCCGTTTTCAGGCAATGAAGTCATTTCCTGTTCCTGTGATAGGATCTCTTGGTCTTTGTTTTCCATCATCAGAAAACCTCCTTTTTGATTTGGCATTATTATATGCATAGTTTCCCGCAGAAAAATACAAAAATCATGTGAAATCATCGAAAATCAAGGGGTTATAAATCGGCAATTATGTGATAATGCGGCGAAATTATAAATATAGCTTACGATTTAACAATCAGTAGGGGATACATGGAAACAGAAGCGTAAGGAACAATCAGGAAACAACGAAATGCAATCCTTGGATTTTCGATACATAGTACGCCAATTCGTGATATAATAAAAAAGAATGAGACGAGAGTCTACAGGAGGATATATGAAGGTAAGCGATATGATTTATATCACGGGACATAAGCATCCCGACAGCGATTCGATAGTATCGGCAATCGCTTATGCACAATTAAAAAATCGACAGGGTGAAGCAGCGAGTGCCTGCCGCCTTGGTGAATGCAACGACGAGACGAAATATTTGCTCAAGCGCTTTGGTTTTGAGGAACCGATGCTGTTTGAAGATGCACGGGCAACCTTGGCAGAGATTGAAATGGACGATCCGATTACCATTTCACCGGAGGCAACCCTTCATGAGACATTATATCAGATGGATTGTTCCGGCAAGCGCTCGCTTGGTGTGGTCAATCGTAAAAATCAATTGCTTGGCATGGTGACAAAATCAGATCTTGCGACGATTGGTTTAGGTGATACCGCTTTATCCATTCGTTTATTACGTGAAACACCCATTGCCAATATTGCCAAAACAATTAGCGGTCAACTTGTCTATGATGATCCTAACCTTCATTTCAATGGTAAGGTCAGCATCATCGCGATCGCAGAAACACGCTTAAAAAACTATGATTTGAAGGATCGCCTTGTCATGGTAGGTGACGATACAGATGCGCAGTTGGCCGCAATTCGCAAGGGCGCAGGTGTATTGATCATCGTATGGGCAAGTGATGTGGAGAACGAAGTGATCGAGCAGGCAAAGCGAGCACACTGTCCGATTATCATTTCCGGTCATGGAACGATGAACACCTCGCGCTATCTGTTTTTTGCGCCACCGGTGAAATTGATCATGCAGAAGAAACTGATTTCATTCAATGCCAATGATTTGGTTCAAGATGCGGAAAAGAAAATGATGAAAACACGATATCGCAGTTATCCGGTTGTAGATGATGAGAATCGCATTCAAGGATATGTATCACGTTATCATATCTTGAACAGTCATAATAAAAAAGTGATACTCGTAGATCACAATGAATATGCCCAATCTGTCAAAGGAATTGAGGATGCGGAACTATTAGAAGTCATTGATCATCATCGTATTGGTGATATCTTTACCAGTCGTCCGATTAGTTTTCGCAATGAAATCATCGGTAGTACAGCGACGATCATTGCCAGTATGTTTATGGAAAATCAGATGCAGATTTCCAAAGAACTGGCCGGTTTATTGTTGGGGGCAATTCTATCGGATACATTGAAGTTTCGCTCACCGACCGCTACATTGAAAGATCAGGGAGTGGCATCCGCATTGGCGAAGATTGCTGATCTGGACATTGATCAATTCGCCAAGGAACTATTTCAAGTTACGTCTAATCTGCGAGGAAAGACGATGCGTGAATTGATCCAGCAGGATATTAAGCGTTTTGATATTGATGATCATCCGGTTATGGTTTCACAAATTATCGCCCTTGAATTGGATGAAGTGAGAGATATCAAAACAGCACTGCGTGAGGAGATGGAACAAATCGTGAAAGAACGCGGTTTGGATTTACTTGTGGTCGCATTCACCAGTATTTTGGAGAATGGCTCGGTATTCTTTGGGGCAGGGGCTTGGCACTCAGTGGTCAAAGAGGCTTTCCCGTGGAAAGAAAACGATCCATTTACACTTCAGGAAGATATTCTCTCCCGCAAGAATCAAATCGTACCGATGCTGACAAGGGCCATCATCAATCATTAAGGTGGTATGAATCGCAATCTAAAGCAATCTTTTGGCATCAAGATTGATGCTGTATAATATTTTTGCTTAGGAGGAAATTAGAATGAAATTTCGCATGATTGTGTGTGATTTGGATCATACGCTGCTCCATAGTGATCAATCCATATCCGCAGAAACTTGTGCAGTATTTGAAGAATTTGTAAAACGTGGTGTGCGTATATGTATTGCCAGTGGTCGTGGCTTAGCCCGCATCAAGGATTATGCTCAGCGCATCCAAGCCGTATAGCGAATAAAGGTGAGGCAGTCCGCATTTTATGTGCTCGCTATGGAATCGCACGCGATGAAGTCGTGGCATTTGGTGATGATTATAATGATTTTGAACTAATGGAATATGCAGGTTGTTCCATAGCAGTCGCAAATGCCACTGCGGCTTGTAAAGAAAAGGCTGACGATATGTGCGCTACGAATGATGAGGATGGTGTTGCGCAATGGTTGAAGGCACATCAGAATGAATTCATATAATGGAAAGATGTGATGCAAGAGAATCTTTAAACCAAACTACCACTTATGTATGCCCCCTTGCCAACCTAAGGAGAACCACTACCTAAGCAAATCTAAAAATGAGCATTCGCATTCTTTATCTTTATCTATTTGCAAATGCTTTTTTATTGTATTTAAAACATAAATAGACCAAATTGAAACATAAAGAAACATCAACCGGACTAACTCAAAGAGGTGAATAATTGTTCGTAGGTTGGTAATGGGTAATGCTGGGCTGAGATGCTATCCTCTATCGCATCTAAAACAGTGCGCAACTGTTTCATTTGCGGTACTACCTGTGCATTCATGTACAATGCTTTTTCCTTTGTCGTCTGACAGTGGCTGCGCTGATGCAGGATATCCTTACAAGTGTGATATTCCTGATCCAAACGATCCAATAAAGTACAGAGCGCTTGTAGTTTCCGCTCATAAAAGGCGGGCGCATCTTGCAGGGAATTACGGGCATCACTGTATAATTTAATCTCTTGAACCAACGCCGGTAAAATGACTTTTTTTGCCTGTTCCAATAAAACCATTGCTTCACATTTGATTGCTTTTATCACTTCATCATACAAAATGTTTACTCTGGCACGTAGTTCATTTTCATGGTACACCTCATTGCGCTCAAACAGTTTGATTGCTTTGTCAGCGATCAATGCGTCAATGGAATCCACGTAACAGCGAATATTGGGGAGGCCACGCTTTTGTGCTTCCTGCAGCCATTCCTCACTATATCCATCTTTGGAAAAGAGAATACGTTTATGCTCTTTTAAAATACGCTGACAAATAAGCAGAGCTTGATTGCGAATATCTTCTATGTATTTAAAGGATGCGAGTTCATCGGCTATTTCACGCAGTGTATCAGCCATGATCGTATTTAAGACAATATTGGTCGTTGCGGCAGATAACGAGGATCCCACCATGCGAAATTCAAATTTATTGCCCGTAAAGGCGAAAGGGGAAGTGCGGTTACGATCACTGGTATCTTTAGGGACATAGGCGAGATTGCCAATCGCAAACGGGCGGTCGCTTACTTTGATATGCAGTTCATCACCGCTTTCTAATCGCTCCAATATCTCCTCTAAATAAGAACCCATGCATATACTGATAATGGCAGGGGGAGCTTCATTGGCCCCAAGGCGATCATCATTGCTGTAACTGGAACTCGCCATACGTAATAATTCCGGATAGCGATCGACAGAGCGAATCATGGCGCAGATGAATAATAAAAAACGAATGTTCTCATGCGGTCGATCTCCCGGCTCCAGTAAATTCTGACCGTCATCACTCACCAAAGACCAGTTATTGTGTTTACCGCTGCCATTGACATGTGCAAAGGGCTTTTCATTTAACAGACAGGCAAGTTGATGGCGATCTGCGCATTTCTTTAAGGTATCCATAATAATCTGATTTTGATCGACAGCGATGTTGGCATCCGCATATAGTGGGGCGATTTCAAATTGGCAAGGGGCTGCCTCATTGTGCTCGGTTTTCGCATAGATACCCAAACGCCAAAGTTCCACATCGACATCACGCATAAATGCGGATACACGAGCGGGAATTGCGCCAAAGTAATGCTTGGAGATACCCTCACCTTTCGCTGACATAACCCCAAACAGCGTTCTGCCGGTATGCATCAAATCCATGCGTTGCCGATATAACTGCTTATCTACTAAAAAATACTCCTGTTCTAAGCCCACCATCGGCATCACTTGCTTAATATCTTTTTCCTTAAAGGTATTGACAATACGGGTTGCCTGTTTGGACAATGCCTCAATGGATTTTAAGAGCGGTGCTTTCTTATCCAGCGTTTCACCGTTATAGGATACAAAGATCGTCGGTATACACAACACATGATCACGCAAAAATGCCGGTGATGTGCAATCCCAATATGTATAGCCACGCGCTTCAAAAGTGGCACGTAACCCACCGCTGGGAAAACTGGAGGCATCTCCTTCGCCTTTGATCAAGCTTTTTCCACTGAAACGAGAAATCGGCTGGCCATATTCACCCGGTTCAATAAAACTATCCAGTTTTTGTGCAGTGGAACCTGTCATTGGCTGAAACCAATGGGTGAAATGCGTCGCTCCCTGTGCCATTGCCCATGTTTTCATCGCATGCGCAATCGCATCGGCAGTTCCTTGATCCAGCGCATCTTCCTTGCGCGCTGCCGTTTTCCATTTTGCATAGACCGGATGGGGCAACTCTTCTTTCATTACACGTTCATCAAATAAATGAATACCAAATTCTTCAAAGGGATGTTTTGGGTCCATAATCCTTGCCTCCGTTTTTCGGTATTTTACACCCTTTTACAAAAAAAGTATATAGTTTGTCGAATAAAAATGAGAATGATCGAATGAAGTTTATTTTTAATGGCATATTTATGGAATAAATTCTTCTTTTAAGGCTAAAATAAGAAAATGAAAGAGCACGTTGTGATACGCTGATTGGATTCTGGTTTCCTTGCGATTGATCCGCATTTCAATCAGTGATAAACTTCCTTTCTTTTTTCAAGACCAACTGGAAATGAATTGGAAATTTTTGTGCAAAAAGCGTGCAATTTTAACGGAAACGCGATACAATAAAAGCGTAGAATGAAGGAGGTAAGGTTTCGATGAAATTATGGAAGTGTCAGGTCTGCGGCTATATTGCGGAAGGTGAAACAGCACCACAGCGCTGTGTAAAATGCGGTGTTGGATCCGATCGTTTTGAAGCCCTCAGCGAAGAAAGTGCAGCGAAGATTTATCGCAGTGATAAGACGAATGATCTTCATGTGCAGTTGATTCGCTTGGCGATGAAATTGGATGAGGCAGCGAAAGCGGGAATTGAGGATAATTTGGATCCCGGCTGTGTCCATGTGTTTGAGGTGGCAAAACAATATGCATGGGAAATTAAACAGATGGCAAAGGCGGAATTAGCCGGTCATATCGCAAAAGGAAAGTACTAGGAGGAAAGAAAGATGAATTTAAAAGGAACAAAGACAGAAAAGAATTTGATGGAAGCATTTGCGGGTGAATCGCAGGCACGTAATAAGTATACGTTCTATGCTTCAAAAGCAAAAAAAGAAGGATATGTGCAGATTTCTCAGATCTTTGAAAAGACTGCGGCAAATGAAAAGGAACACGCAGAGCTTTGGTTTAAATTGCTTCATGGTGGCAGTGTTCCTACAACAACTGACAACCTGAAGGATGCGGCTGCCGGTGAAAACTTCGAGTGGACGGATATGTATGCGCGTATGGCAAAGGAAGCGCGTGAGGAAGGTTTCAATGATATTGCGGATACCATGGAAGGTGTCGCAGCGATTGAGGCAATGCATGAGAAGCGTTATGCGGCATTGTTATCAAACATTGAAGATGGTACGGTATTTGAAAAAGAGGAAGAAATCGTATGGGAATGCCTGAACTGCGGTCATTTGCATAAAGGCAAAGAGGCTCCGGAGGTTTGCCCTGTTTGTGAGCATGCCCAAGCGTATTTCGCTGTCCATGAGGAAAACTATTAGGATTTGTTTGAATGTGAATAAAGATCGTCTGCCTATGCAGGCGGTTTTTTTGTGACTGGTAAAACAAAGCATACTCCTCATGATGTGTGCTGATATATACTGATTTATTAGAGATAAATAATGCTTTATATATCAACAGCGATTTCATCGTTTGCTTAAATTTGGGATCCATATTATAATGATTGTGGATATTCAAAAGTCAAAGGAGCGGGAATCTATGCGGATAAAAAGGGTAATATGGGCGAGTAAGCGAGTACTTCTTGTCAATCAAATGCGATGATGAACAGATGTATCAAGCGATTTCATCATCAAAAAGAAATCAGCCTGTTGGTGAATGGCACTTTGATCCTGCTTTATCTATTTTATTTAATCGCACAATGGAGAATGCAGCCTAAAGAAGAAGGGATTGCCGTATTGGGATTTCATCAGGTTGTCAGCGATCAAGAAAAGCAAAACGATCCCTATAATTTGTGGATTGACAGTGAGCGATCGTTTCGTGAAAAAATTGCCTATCTCTATGCGCAAGGGTATGAGACATGGAGTTTGGAAGAACTGTATGAATGGCGAATGGGGCGTAAAACGAAACCGGCAAAGGTGGTCGTTCTGACATTTGATGATGGATATGCGTCGAGTGCTTCGCTCATTGCGGATATCCTTCGTGAGTATCATTATTGCGGTTCTGTATTTGTCATCGGTTCAATGATAGCTGATGCAAATGATGAGCCATCTTCGCAATTCTTGCATGAATCGGATATGCAGGATCAAAGTGTTATGCGCTATTATTCCCATACATTTGCGCTACACGATAAACAAGGGGATGAATATGTCGTAGATATGTTATCCTATGAAGAATTACAGCGTGATTTCACAGCGCAAAGGGACGTGGTGGATTGTAATTTTGTCGCATATCCATATGGACATTATAATGATAATATGTTGAAACTGATGGCAGAGAATGATGTATGGATGGCATTCGGTTATCATGAAAACCGTAAAATGCGCCGTGATGAACCGATTTATCGCATTCCTCGCTTTTCGATCAATGCGGCAACGGGAATGGACAGTTTTCGTGCAATGCTACAAGAACGATAGTTAAAAGAGTGATCCTGATCATAAGGGATTGCTTTTTTTATGAATTTGGCTAAAAATCCCTTGGTTTAGCCTAGGAGCACTTAGGGAATGCGCATACGATACATTGAGATGATTAAGTCTCATGAAAAGGAGGAAAGATTTATGCAAAATGCAAAACGATGTGGATGTTCTTTCCAGCAGAATGCATCATGTTATGCAGGAGAGCGTATCCGTGTCAATGCCGGCAGTGCTTGTGGATGTGATCGTTGTTCTGTACAAGAGCGTCGCTGCCAAAACGAATGTGGGCAAAGAACGCGTTCCTGTCGTCCTTGCGCACCGCGTCCTACGCAGCCGCGCTGTGGCTGTGATTGCCGTCACGAGCAGCGTCATGACTGCGGCAAGTGTGCGCCGCGCCGTTCTTGCGGCAATGATCCTTACGGATATGCGAATTTCAATCCCTATGGCTATGATGATGGCTGTGACTGGGATTGGTATGACGATTTTGATTGCTGCGATTATCCATACTGCAATCCTTATCGTCGTCGCTGTTCTTGTGAAGCGCAAAATGATACTTGCGCGGAAAAGGAACATGATCACTGCGAGAAATAACAAAGCATTTCACTTCGTCTAAACAATTTGTACGGATATGATAATGCCTACTTCCCGGGTGTATTGTATCAGCGTAAATTGAAAGATGATCCTGCATTCAGGTTGTTTGAGCGTTTGGATACAGTCATAAATAACAAAGGGATGCTTACAATAGATCATTTATGATGGATAACGAATCAACGTATCAAACAACGATTATGAATGAAAAAAAGGCTTCGTAATTTGCATTACGAAGTCCTTTTCTATGAAGCTTGTTAATAATGAAACAAATAAGCACGCCATAATCCGAAGCATTCTCTTGTATATTGACATATCTGCGCAAAAGCCAGATCCTTTGCCGGTTTACATGCAATCTCAAAGCCATTGTATTCAGCGAGATAAGCAGCGCGTTTCATATGAAAGCGATTGGTTACTAATGAAATCCGGCGCGAGGATATGTCGTGCTGTTGTAAGACTTCCAGCGAATAGGCAAAGTTTTGCGAAGTGTTGCGAGAGCGATCCTCCATGAGTATTTGATCTGCCGGAACATTATGTTCTACGAGCCATTGCTTCATCGCCGCTGCTTCACTGATTGTTTCATCCTCCCCTTGTCCTCCGGAAACTAAGATCATGGAATCAGGATGTTTTAAATATTCTTCATAAGCACGCTCTAAACGGTAGGATAGGCTTAAGGATATTTGATCTCCATCTATCAGTCCGGCGCCCAATACCATAATCGTATCGCCAAATGCTTCACTTTCATGATAACCACTGTAAATGATCATACTTTCCGTGAGGATAAAACCGCTGAATGAGGCGATGAGGAGCACTGTGCCAAGTCGTAGATACAAAAGAGGAACATGGGTGTGTAAAACAATGCCTTTCCAATGTACGAACAAGACGAAAAACAACAGGAGACATCCACCATACAGAAATAAATTCAAAAAGGTCAGTGTACCATAAAGCATGGTTAGAAAAAGCCAATATAAGATGGAAGCCAGTGCCAAAATAAGGAGAATGATATGCGAGATTGCCCACTTGTGTTTCATCATAAATACTCCTTCCAAAATTGATGCAGTGTTTCTTTGAGTTGAACTTCATTGTCAATGCATTCATAATGACGCATATGTAAGGGAAATAAAGGACGATACTGTGCGCTGAGATAACGATCATCCATAAACAGAATGAATCCATAATCGCTGCGATCGCGAATTAAGCGCCCGGCAGCCTGTAACACCTTGTTCATGCCGGGATACTGATATGCATATGCATATCCTTTGCCATAGGCTTGTTCAAAATAATCTCTTAACAGATCGCTTTCCGCATTGATCTGCGGCAAGCCAACTCCTACAATCATAACACCGATCAAAGCCTCCCCTTTGAAATCTATGCCTTCCGCAAACATTCCGCCCAATACACAGAAACAAACCATGCTTTCTGCTTGTGCTTGAAACAGATCAAGAAAGGCTTGTTTTTGTGTTTCATCCATATCGGCATCCTGTATTTCTAAATGCGTATCGGGATAGTGTTGTTTAAAACATTCCGCCGTTTGCTTCAAATAGGCATAACTGGGAAAAAACACAATATAGTTACCGATTTTTTCATGGATCGCTGTATCAATGGTGCGGATGATCGGTTCAATGCTGGCGAAACGGTGCTGATAGCGGGTATCAATACCACGATGAATGAGCAGTTTACAGCGCTTAGGGTCAAAAGGTGAGGGAAGTGCCAGTTTCTTGCGGCATTCTCCTTCTAAAAGCAGATCAGTAAAATAGCGAATTGGAGAAAGTGTGGCAGAGAAATATACTGCGGCTTTGCCCATCTGAATCATTTTTGTGAGAGAACGAGCAGGATTCAAACAGAACTGCTTGATTGTGACATCTTTTCCCTCCTGCTTGACCCATGTGATAAAATGCTCATCGTATAATTCCGCAATGCGCTCATAACCCAGCAGTTCAAAAAACAGTGTGGTGATTTCATCGTTGTTTTCATGTTCCTGTTGTAAGTAGCGATCCAATTCCTTGTGTAACTGAGCGATGATTTGAAGTAAATCATTGTTTGGTTCATGATAAGCCATAAAACCACGTTCATCACATGCGGCACCGGCTTGTTTTAAGGCAGTTGATAATTTGCGGGTGAGTCGGCGACATACTTTACTGTCAGGATCAAGCAAACGATATAATTCTTGAATACGGGAACGCTTTAACTGTGCAGAATACATAGTACGTGCACGATCTACCATGTTATGGGCTTCATCAATTAATAGAATATGATCACTTGGTTCGCTGAAAAAGCGTTTGAGATAGACCCGTGGATCAAAGACATAATTATAATCGCAGATGATGACATCTGCGGATAAAGCGCTATCCAAAGACAATTCAAAAGGGCATAGTTGATGGGTTTTGCCATATTCCTGAAACAAGGGCTGATCCATGAAATCGTGTTCTTCTAAAAGAGCCATAAGCGCCGGTCGTAATCGGTCATAGTAACCTTTGGCATACGGACAGACATCCGGATCACAGTTTTTTTCATCCATCAGGCACATTTTTTCTTTCGCTGTTAGCGCAACGACTTTACAGTGCAGGCCTTGATCTAACATCTGTTTCATCGTATGTTTGGCTACATTTGCGGTGATTGTCTTGGCGCTCAAATAGAAGATCCGCTCTAATTTGCCCTCACCCAGAGCTTTTAAAGCGGGAAATAATACCGAAATGGTCTTACCGATCCCCGTTGGTGCCTGCGCAAACATCACATCTTCATCCAGTATGGTTTTATAAACCGCAATGGCCATTTCTCGCTGCCCGCTTCGATAGGATGAAAAGGGAAAGGCAAGTGCACGCAAACTTGCATCACGCAACGTCTGAAAATTATGGGAACGCATCGCCCATTGATAGTATTGTTCCAACATCCCCAAATAGAAATCACGCAATTCCACAAAGGTTTTATGACGGCGAAACTGCTTGATTTCATCTGTGTCAATTTGATAATAGGTTAATTGGATGATCATATCCATTTGTTCATGCTGATTGGCATATAGATAAGCATAGCCATAGGCTTGTGCCCAATGGGTGAAATTCATATCTTCATGGATCGCTGTAAAATCTATGGCAGTGGTCTTGATTTCATCCACCACTACGCTGTTTTCCTCTTGGATGATGCCATCCGCCCGACCATCAATCACAAAGCGAATTTCTTGATAATCGGTTGTTTCCTTGAGAAATACTTCACTTTGATAGGCATCGCCACCACGTTTTTGTAAGAGGCGATGGATGCGTGAACCCAAGTTTGCGCGTTCACTGCTTAAAAAGGCAGAGGTGAGGTCTCCGTGCTGGTAGAGAAATTCTGCGAGTGCTTTAACGGATAGTTTGACTTGAAACAAATGCATCCACCTCTCAATATGGGTATAGTGTATCATAAGCAAGCGGCTTTTTGTATGATTTTCTTTGAAATGGAATACGAAACAAGGCTTGATAAAGCGAGGTGAGGTAGAAGTAGGCTGATAAACTGGCAAAGTGATGCAGGTTGGTGTATAATTCTTTTCGGTGTATTCATAAATGATAATTCATAGGTGAGCAAAAAGAGGTGGAGTAGGTGCGTGAATTGATGATTTCAGAGAATGACAGCGGACAACGGGTAGATCGTTTCCTTACCAAAGCATTGCCTCTGTTGCCGAAAAGTCTGTTGTATAAGTATATCCGCAATAAAAAAATCAAAGTCAATGGGCATCGCTGTGAAATCGCTCAGCGCTTACAAAATGGTGATCGCATACAGTGTTATATTAAGGAAGAATTTTTTGCACAGGGCCGTAAGGATACGACTTTTTTACAGATACATGCAGCGCTGCAAACGCTATATGAGGATGCACAAATCTTGATCGCCTTTAAACCTGCGGGGATATTGAGCCAAAAGGATCAAAGCGGTATTCAGGACAATATGAATGATCGCCTGTTGCATCATCTGTATGATCAGCATGAATATGATCCGCTTCAGGAACAAAGTTTTGTTCCTGCCTTTGCTCATCGCTTGGATCGCAATACGGAAGGGTTAATGATTGCCGGTAAAAGCGCACAGGCATTACGTTCCTTGTATACACTATTTCAAACACATGCCTTGGATAAGCGCTATCTTGCCTTAGTACAGGGGCATATGGATCAAACACAAGGGGATATCCGACTATATTATCAAAAGGATCATCAACGAAACCATACGCATTTATATGAAGCATATGCAGAGGGCAGAACACTGGTACATAGTGCCTATCAGGTAAAAGAACGCTTTGTTCATTGTGATTTGGTTGAGGTGATCTTACACACCGGAAAAAGTCATCAAATCCGCGCCAGTCTTGCATATCTAGGCCATCCACTGCTTGGGGATCGCAAGTATCAGGGAATAGATTCATGGCAAAAGCCTCATCAAGCCTTATGCGCCTATCAGTTACAGTTCCCACAAGGGGATTTGGGTTGTTTACAGCATTTAGCAGGTAAGTGTTTTACATTGACGCAAGGAGAGGTACTGGCTTATATCGAGAAATTGCAAATGCAGGAAAGACAGGACAAGGGCATCTAAGATGTATGAACCTGTTTTTTTGATATATGTATTTTGGCTTAGTTGCAGTGTGTTTTTCTTTAAGCAAGTTCCGTATAATCCTTTTCGTGAAATGATTGTATATGATTATATTCGGCATGTTTATTTTATCTTTTATAGATCTTCTTTCTACTTTTAAGATCTATATCACTATGAAATAATCTTATATAAAAAGGAAAGAGATGGAAAAAAGGTTGACACTTTAGTTAGCATATGCTAATATAAGTGCATGATTAGCCTATGCTAACTAAAGGAGATGAGAAAATGACATTAACAATGGCCCCACAGGGAAAGCATTTGATTGTTCAGCGTATCAGCGGAAAAGATGAATTTCGCTCGCGATTGGCAGCCCTTGGATTTGTGGTAGGCGCAGATTGCTTAGTGGTGAGTGAACGGGGAAAGCACTTAATTACAGTGATTCAGAATACACGAATCGCCATGGAAAAGTGTTTAGGAAATCGGATTCAGGTAGTACTAAAATAGGAGGAGGTGTTGTAAAGATGAAATTGGATGATGTAAAGACAGGCGAACAGGTAGTAATACAGCGTTTGGTATGTGAAGGCTCTATGAAAAAGAAATTGCTGGATATGGGGCTTATTCCACATACCAAGGTGTTAGTGCGCAAGGTAGCACCATTTGGTGATCCGATGGAATTATCATTGCGTGGTTATGCGTTGTCTATCCGTAAAGCGGAGGCAGCATATATTGAGGTTGCATAATTTTTTTTGATCTATAAGTTAGCGCATGCTAATAAAAGGAGGAACATATGTATAAAATTGCATTGGCAGGTAATCCTAACTGCGGAAAAACAACATTGTTTAATGCATTAACCGGAAGCCATCAGCGGATTGGCAACTGGCCCGGTGTAACAGTTGAAAAAAAAGAAGGAAGATGGAAGGATCAAACTGATATCGCAGTAATTGATTTGCCGGGTATTTATTCTTTATCTTCCTATTCGCTGGATGAACGAATCGCACGTGACTATTTGCTTGATGAGCAACCGGATCTCATTGTGAATGTAGTGGATGGGATGAATTTGGAGCGTAATTTGTATCTAACCACGCAATTGCAGGAAAGTGGTATTCCAATCATCATCGCGTTGAACATGATCGATTTAGTGCAGGCAAAGAAGGAGCACATTGATGTGGATCGACTATCGCAAAAACTACATTGCCCGATTGTTGCGATATCTGCCTTAAAAAATGAAGGCTTAGAAGAATTACTGCGACAGGTAAGAATGCAGGTTGCTCAGCAGAAACATAAATTGTATTCTTTGTATCAAGGTGCAGTCAAAACGACTTTGGATCAAATCATGACATGCCTCGAAGCGCAGTGTGCGCCTGCACAACGGCTGTGGTTTGCGGTTCAGTATTTGGAGCAAGGCGGTGAAATTATCGAGGGAATGCAACTCAGTGAGGATACTAAGATACAGTTATCCGCTATGCGCAATCAGTTGACAGAATCCTTGGAGGATGATGGTGAAAGCATCATCGCCACAGAACGTTATCGTTTTATTGCGGGTGTGCTGGCAGATACGTATCATAAGACAAACGATGGCTTGAGTATATCAGATCGCATTGATCTGATTGTTACCAATCGTTGGCTTGCTTTGCCTATCTTTGCGCTTATTATGATTGCTATATATGCGCTGGCAGTCACGGGCATTGGCGGTATGGCAACAGATTGGGTGAATGACGTTTTGTTTGGTGAAGTGATACTCCCCGCCACTGAACATTTTCTATATTCTGTTCAATGTGCGCAATGGCTATCTTCCTTGATTTTAAATGGTGTGGTTGCGGGTGTTGGCGCAGTGTTAGGATTTGTCCCGCAGATGCTGGTTCTTTTCTTCTTCCTTGCATTATTAGAGGATGTAGGTTACATGGCAAGGATAGCCTTTCTGTTGGATCGTTTATTTCGTAAGTTCAATCTATCCGGTAAGGCATTTATTCCAATGTTGATCGCAACAGGTTGTGGAGTGCCCGGGATTATGGCAAGTCGCACGATTGAACAAGAAACAGAGCGCCGTATGACGATTATAACGACGACCTTTATCCCATGTAGTGCCAAATTGCCTATCATTGCATTGATTGCGGGAGCATTGTTTGATGGCGCATGGTGGGTGGCGCCTTGTTCATACTTTATCGGTATGGCGGCGATTATTTTATCAGGAATTCTCTTGAAGAAAACAAGATGGTTTGCGAGCGATACGACACCTTTTGTCATGGAACTACCACCTTATCATATGCCGAAGGCAAGTAATATTTTACTTAGTATGTGGGAGCGAGGTTATAGTTTCATTAAAAAAGCAGGTACCATTATTTTGTTATCGAGCATCGTAATTTGGTTTTTATCAAGTTTTGGCATTGAAAACGGTGCTTTGGTCATGTTGGAAGCATCTGAATTGAACAAAAGTTTTCTGGCATTTTTAGGCACACTTCTTTCATTGTTGTTTGTACCGCTTGGCTGGGGCTCTTGGGAGGCATCGGTAGCTGCTGTTTCAGGATTGATCGCAAAGGAAAATGTTGTATCTACGCTTGCTATACTTTTTGGGGTCGGGGAAGTGGCGGAAGATGGTATCGAAATTTGGGGCAGTTTTGCGGCCCATTTTACTGGGGCAGCAGGTCTTTCCTTTCTAGTATTCAATCTGCTTTGCGCCCCTTGTTTTGCGGCAATCGGTGCGATCAAGCGCGAGATGAATAACTTCAAATGGACATTGTTCGCAATCTTTTATCAATGTGTAGTGGCTTATGTGGCTTCCTTTATGATTTATCAGTTCGCTTGTTTGATTGAAAGTGCTCAGATAACCCTTGGCAGTATCACAGCGGTATTTTTGTTCGGGATGATTTTATATTTACTCTTACGCAAAAAAAGAACAATGCTTGCGAAAAAGGAAAGATAGTATGGCAACGCTAAGTATTCTTGTATGGTTGGTAATGGTTGTACTTTTGGCACTGCGTTCCCTGTGGAAAAGTAGAAACAAATGCGGTGGGCAATGTGGAAATTGTTCTGGATGTCATAAGCGATCATATGAATATATCAAGCATGATAAAAGCAATAGCAACGTTCAATCAATCGATTCATCAAATTTCTCCTAAAAAGAACGTTATTTGCGGTTTCGTATGGACATTCTGCATAAAATAGTCTATAATGACACTGACTGTGTCTGATAATACGCATTTTGCGAACTATATCAGATTAAGTCTTATTCATTATTCTTAAGAGGAGGAAAATATGGAAGAGAAAAAGAGTAATAAGCCGGTAGCGGCGTTGGTGTTAGGAATTGTTTCCTGCGCAATGACATTGTTTGGACTTTATGGTTCTATCGTAGGTTTGGTTTGCGGTATTGTTGGACTTGTCATTGCGATTAAGGCAAAGAAAGAAGCTCCATGCGGAATGAGTACAGCAGGATTCGTATTGGCAATTGTCGGCACTGTATTGTGTGCTTTGGAATTCGTTGTTTGTGCTTGCGTAATCGGAAGCCTTGCATCGTTAGGATCCGCTGACACGCTAAGATCATTTAGATAGGAGTGAAAACTCCTTTTTATTTATGATTCCAGTAATTAAAATCCTGCATTTTGAGTTCTCTGCTTATGCGCTTCTAGCGCTGTTGGGAACTTTGGTCGGTATCGTTGTGTGTTTGTTTCATACACCGAAAGCAAAGCGCGCGGATATGTTTTATATGGCTTGTTACGCATTTATTGGGGCATTGATTGGTTCAAAACTGCTGTTTCTTGTTACACAGGCAGAGGATATCTTTCTCCATTATGATATCTTGTTTTCCAGCATTGAGATTTTCACTGCTTATTTGGTTTCGGGTTTTGTCTTTTATGGTGGCTTGATCGGCGGTATCATCGGCAGTTATCTGTATTGCCGCCAGTATAAAATCAATTGGCGGGAAATGATACCAATTGCCATTTGTTTTATTCCGATCTTTCATTGTTTCGGGCGCATCGGCTGTTATTTGAGTGGCTGTTGTTATGGGGTGGAAAGCACTTCGTTTTTGGCACTGCCTTATTATACTCCCTATGATATTCATCCCGATGCATCCAGAATCCCGGTTCAGTTGTTTGAGGCAGTGGGGAATCTTTGTATCGCTGCGTATCTGCTTTATCGCCTCCGGCATAAACAGGATACGTTCTTTCCTTATTTATTGTTATATGCGACAGTTCGCTTTTGTTTGGAATTTTTAAGGGGAGACATGGGACGTGGGGTTTGGGTACTGTCAACTTCCCAATGGATCAGTTTGGCAATCCTTGTGTTCTGTATCACTTATCAATATATGAAAAAGAGAAATGTATCGGTTTGATGCGGTAAATCTCAGCAGCGATCAAAGGATGGTATATAAATGAATCGTTTGTGAATCATTTTCTCAAGTCATTCATTCTTTTTAAGAGGAGGAAATATGAAACAGCAGAAGAATAATAATCCGGTAGTGGCTTTGATGTTAGGGAGTGTCTGTTGCACGATAACATTTTCTGGACTTCAAGATACACTCATCGGCTTACTTGTCGGTTTACCTTGCGGCATTGTTGGCCTTGTCATTGTGATTCAGGCACAAAAAGAGGATCCATGCGAAGTGAGTATGGCAGCTCTTATATTGGCGATTATCGTTACAGTAATATTTGGCTTGAAGATTATAGCTTGTGTTTGCGTAATCGCTAGCCTTGCACAACTGAGAAAACTTAGATAGGAGTAAAAACTCCTTTTTTTGTATCGTATCCCTATGGAATATATGGATGAAGATGTATCTTGTTTCATAAACACTATACTTTCACATGAACAAATAAAAAAAACAAATTGTGTTGGCCAATAGATATCGGCTATTCACAATCTGCATTTCTTTACATACTCTTTATCATGAATGGATGTTGCCTTCAAATATAATGATAAGCAATCAGAATTTAACAATCATCGGATGCTTTCAGTACCAATGCATTTTTTGCCTGAATCATTTCCGCATGGACTTTGCTTAATTCTGCCATGCTTGTTTCTTCCTGTTGCAATAAGAAGTAGCCTTTCATGAAGGCCGCTTCATAAATCCTCCATGAATCTGCTGTATAGTCCTGTTCATTTAGCAGGGCTACGTCTTGAATCAGCGCCATACAAGCGGCTCTACATTCCATATATTCATGTTCCGCAGTGATTTCCTGAAGCAGTTGGGCAAATGTCCATTTACGATTGTGCGGGGTGACGATGCACTTGCATGCGACATGGGCATCCCCCTTCTTTAACAGCGTAGAGATCTTTTGAATCGCATCGTCATCTGCTTGATCGAAAATCATGAGATCTAAGGTTTGTGTATGGGGAAGGGATTGCTCTGTTGGTGTGCTTGGGTGTGCCAACAAGTGTTCCAGTGTTTCATTCCATTGATTCGTTTCAATCAGATGCAGTGGTATACCTGCTTGCTTTAGTGCCTGTTCCACCTGCTCACGCTTCCTTTGATTGCCCCCGTCATAGTATAAGATCTTCATAGGGAAACCTATAATTTGCGCATGGCCCGCTCAGCGTATGATCCGGCAAGTACATAAGCACCGATCGCCAAGGGAAGCGTAGTAACAAGCGCTATGATTGCGCTGATCATCAACCATTCCTGTGGGATGAAGAATACCGTGACAATCGTTACGATACACAGTGCCATACCGAGCATCAAAGCCACAAAGGTGCCTAAATTCTGTTTCACTGCGGCTGCCTCTTGTTCCCAAACCAGTTTTGGCTTGGCTAGATCCAGCATAATGGCCAATGCATTGATGAGCAGCGTTGTGATTGTGGAAATCAGGCAATACAGCACATAATAGTACCACGCAAAGGGCACCAGCAGGCTCATCGCTGCGGCCATTGCTACATTGCCAATCACCCCTGCAAGTACACCCAATAACAGTTTTGCATGAATCTGGTCGCGATAACTCATTGGAATATATTTCATCACGGTATATTGGCTTCCCTCACGCGATATAGCTGTCGCTGATATTTGATTGAAGATACCAAATAGGAAGCCTGCGCCTAATGCAATCCATATGACATAGGCAAGGAAGTGATCCATCCGCTGTAAATATAGAATCAACGTGTTAAAATCAAACGCCGATAGCCCATCTTGCTGATTGAGCAATGGAAATACCAGCATCAAGATCGGAAAGATAATTACCATTAACAGACAATTCGTGAAATAAGCAGGTGTACGCAGAAGTATCTTGAAATCCTTTTTTAAATAAGTCCATTTTTTATTACCGCGATGAGTTAATTGCTTCAATTTGCGCTCACTTAACTGTTTGTGAGAGGCACTGGTCTCACTGCTGCCAATCGCACCTTTGAAATAGAGGAACTTACCTATACTTAACAATACGATAAGCGCCAATAAAGTAATGACAATTCCAATGAACAGATCCCATAAATTACCCTCCACCAATGCTCTGGCAAAATAGGGAATGCTGGGAAACAGTTTCATAAACAGCGATAACAACGAACTTCCACCACTCATCAGCGCCTGCAATAGTTCACTTTCACTTTGCGTACCAAGTGAGTTCATAAAGAAGGAAAAACTCATTCCCAAACCGACAACTAAAATACTCGAAATCAGATTAAAGCGATCACGGTTTTTAAAAAAGGGCACAAAGCGCATCAATAGAATGGTAAACAGGGTAGAGAGTACCAGTGGAAAAATCGGCAGCAGCACCATAACGATGATACCTAAGGGCAGAAAACTCCATTCGATATTTCCTTGATGCAGATAAGCGGCGTAAGTCGGAACTAAAATGGATGCGGCAAATAAATATTCATATAACACACATACGGTGAATTTAGCCCCAATGATATGGATGCTTTTTAATGGCAACGCCAATAGAATCTCTAAATCCGAGCTGAAATAGAATATGCTTGGAATGAGAAACAGCGAGAAAATAAAAATCAAAATACAGGCGAGAAATAGCATAACGCCCATCATCAGTGCACTTTGATCTATCTGGGAATAGAGTGGCAGTAGTGCATCCACCGTAAAATACAGCAGTCCCAGCATGGGCAGAAAACTGATTGCTAATACCACATATAGAAAGAGTTTAAACCACTTTTTACTCTTACCATCTGTCATTTGAAAGCCGCATTTTAACAGCACATTGGTTAGCGTGAGGTATTTACGCATGGGCAACCACCTCTAAGAACAACTCTTCTAAGGTAGCGGCTTGCGGATACAACGCCTTGATTTCTTCCAAGGTACCAAAGAATACAAGTTTGCCATGATTGATAATGGCAACTTTATCACAGAGTTTTTCTGCCACTTCTAAGACATGGGTGGAGAAGAATACGGTATGACCGCGCTGTGCATGTTCGCGCATCTTTTCTTTTAAGCGAAAGGAGGACTGCGGATCCAAACCGGTCATCGGCTCATCTAAAATCCAAACGCGGGGATCACAGATCAATACGCCCATGATGACGATCTTTTGGCGCATTCCATGGGAATAGGACAGAATTTTATCATTGAGGGCTGTGTTCATCTCAAAGGTATCTGCGAGCTGAGCAATTCGTTGTTTACGTATATCTCCGGGGATCTCATACATATCTGCCATGAAATTCAGATACTCGATTCCTTTTAACCGCAAAAAGATATCGGCTTGATCGGGCACAAGGCCAAACTCCAATTTGGCTTTCAAGGGTTCCTTGTCCATCGGGATACCGTTGATCAGAATTTCTCCTTCATCAGGATTTAGCACTCCGGTAATCATTTTAATCGTGGTTGTTTTACCTGCGCCGTTTGGGCCGATAAATCCGACAATTTCACCGTCATTGATCGTGATAGAGAGATCATCGACTGCTTTTTTACCTCCTGAATACGTTTTTGTTACATGTTTAATTTCGATCATAGTTTGAAGTTCCTTTCTGTTTCTTTTTATATGAACTGATTTTTTGATTGTTACATGCGATCTATCGGATTGCAATCTAGTGTTAAACTTGATACATCCGTTTTGATAGTAGATCGGATGGATGAGCGAAGCCTATGTGGAGGTTTGCCCTTTGTAGCTGTAATAGGCATAGAGATTGGGGAGGGTGATGATGAGCAGAATAATCAATATAAGGAAGGGAATTCCATTGCTCAAGCAGGCACTCAAACAAATCATAATGCCACCGAAGAACCAAAGCCATCCACTGATGCGATGTGTGGAACACCATACCTGTTCATTGTGAAGTGTCCATGGATTGCGGATGCCGATAAAATAATTGGGGCGAAAACGCGGCATGATATTACCACAGACGCATACCATCGTTCCAAGCAGCAACAAACTGATACGCTGGATTTGGAGCATACCGCTCTGCCAAGCCTCTGCGGCAGTCATCAGATAGGAACAAAACATGACCATTGCGATCAAGAAACGCAACGTGTCAAAACTATCTGCGAATTTTGCATAATTGGCTCGCTTGGGATCTAATTTGCGACACCCCAGCAGCAGCCAGTCAAATAGCGGTATCATCATCGGCAATAGAAACAGGACATAACGTGGAGCATAAGTATCTGCCATTCCGTTTGCGTCCCAATGAATGGCAATATCTCCTGTGTTGGCAACATACGCAGTACAGCCGATGAACATGGCGAGTAACCATAAGAATAAAATTTTATTGCGCGTTTTATGATGCATGGTGTTTCTCCTTTCCATCCAGTAAGGCACTGACCCAAGCGATCATTTCATCCAATATCCCGGTATTTAATTCATAGTAGATGTATTTGCCTTTTCGTTCATCCAAAATTAAATGTGCTTTTTTCAGTACACTCAAATGATGGGATATCGTTGGCGCACCGATTGTGAAATGTTCCCTGATTTGTTGGGCATGAAGCGGCCCACCACGTAATAGTGTGATAATCTCTCTGCGGGTTGGATCGCTCAGTGCTTGGAAGGTCTCTTGTATTTTCAATGCCTCACCTCCTCATTTCGATATTCATCGAATTATATTATAGTCCTTCTTGCCCAAATGTCAAAGCATTTTGATTGAAATAGAATTAAATGAGGACCTAGTTTACAATGTATCCTTCCAACAAAGTAAACGAGCGGAGAATGTATGCGCTTTATCCATTCCATAAGAAGCACTATTTTTCAAATTGACAGTCTTTGCTTTATCCTTTATAATTGCCTTATCATATCCGATATGGATGAGGAAAGAGAGAATGAAACATATGATGAAGAAAAGCATTTTGGCATTGATGACTTTGCTTATGTTTGTGATGATATTACCCAGCACAATAAAGGCTGCGTCCTTAGATTTATCCAAATATAAAGCAGAAACTTTGGAAGAAGCATTTGCGCAAGAGGGAATTGATTTTGATTTCAGCAACAGCACTTACGATGATACGAATGAGTTAAAACCAACCATCTATCTATTTCGTAAAGATGGCTGCCTGAACTGTAAAAACTTTTTGAACTATGTTAAGAATACATTATTGGCACAATATCCGGATCGTTTTCGCATCGTCAGTTATGAATTGGGCAATGAGCCGATCAATTTTGGTTTGTTAAATACCTTGGCTGACTTCTATGATCAAAAAGCGACTACCTATGCGACACCCGTTGTGATTATAAAAGATAAAATGTTCCAAGGCTATGTGGACAATGATATGCAAAAAGAGATTGAGGAAACTTTGTTGGATCGCAGCAATCGCTTGGATGTTTTAACTGAAATTGAAAAAGGACATACAAAATTATCAGAAAGTACCAAATACTATTTTCAAACTGAGGAAGTAAATATTGTCATTGAAAACGAACTGCCTTATCGCTATCAATTGAAAAGTTCCGAGGTGGATTTAAGTCATGTAAAAAATGAAGGCTATCAATATTTAACTGCTTATGATATTGATATATATGACGGTAATCAGATTGTTTCCATCAAGGATAATAGAATGCGCATCTGCATGAATGCGCCAAGAGGCGAGGGAGCGTATCAGGTTGCTTACATCAAGGATGATCAGATTGTCGAAACTTCTGGCGCAATGAGAGATTTTGAAACAGTTTGTTTTGACACGGATCATTTATCTCAATATGCCGTGTATTCCAAAAATCCAAGCGATACTACAACGCCGGATGATCAGGACAAGCCAAATGATTCCTCCACAAACGACAATGAAAACAAACAGCCGGTAGTGGAAGAAAATCCGAATACGGCAGATCCGCTCATTCATTATTTGAGTTTGCTTGGTGTGGGCGCTGTGGTTTTATGCGGTGCACTGATGGCTTATCAGGTAAAGCGCGAACGCCGTTAATGCTTAACGCTTCATGAGTGTTCATGAAGCTTTTTTTGCATAATCGAAGGGATGGCAGGCATGGCAAAAATGAAACGAAGAAATATTTCATTCGCTGATAGGACGCTTTGGCTGATCATAGCGATTGCGTTTGTGATGATTCATGTGGCACTGTTTAAACTTTACTCCCGATTATTTGATTATTTATGGATCACCCAAGAAACACAGTACATTTATGATACGATTCACAGCGATGAGATACAGGGGATTGAACAGGATCCGGACATCACGAAGCCGGATGAACCGGAAGCAAATCCGTATTGGGATTATATCGGCATGAATGGCTTCACCGTTGATTTTGACGCATTGAAACAGATCAATCCCGAGGTGGTAATGTGGGTAAATATGCAGGGCTTAAATATCAATTATCCGGTTGTACAGCACAGTGACAATGAGTATTACTTATATCATTCGATCTTTCGCAGTAATAATGAGGCGGGATGGGTATTTATGGACTATCGCAATGATCCTAAAGAACTGCACAAAAACACCATTCTCTATGCGCATGGCCGCTTGGATGGCACGATGTTCGGCTCTTTGCATAGGGCATTAAAAGCCGATTGGTTTGATGATGTCAGCCATCGCACGATTCATACGATCAGTGAAGATAGGCACATCGTATGGCAGATATTTAGCGTCTATCGAATCCCAACTACAAGTGATTATATTCAAACACAGTTTCAAGATGATAAAGCGTATTTACAGTTTCTTGAAACCTTAAAACAACGCAGTCAGTATGACTTTGCGCTTGATGTAAATGCACAGGATCATATCCTGACGCTGTCCACCTGTTTTGATGATCAAGAAAAAATCGTGGTTCATGCCAAGGCACTTTTAAATTGAGCGAATAGCAGCGAATAGGCAGATCATCTTCCCGTTAAAAAGGTGTAAGCGATAGCAGGAATTGACTTATCACTCAATAAGGCTTATAATGAAAAAAATGAATGCCCTTTCATACTCATTTATAAAAGGAAGATATAGCGATATCATTGTACTGGATGGATCAAAGAAAGAAAAGGAGTGACACAAGATGAAAAAAAGAATTGCATGCTTTGCGATCGCAGCCGCACTTGCGGGTTTGGCAGTGGTGCAGCCGGCATATTGTGTGGAGAATAATGGAGCGCTAACGGCCAATGGAAAGGCTGGCGATACGACATTGAAAGATGCACAGGATCGTTATACAGCTGCTCAAAAACAGTATGATTCAGGTTCTGCCGGTTTCTTTCAATATTTGGCTGAGCAAGGTGATAGCGATGCACAGAAAGCATATGAGATCATTACTGCTCAGGATGGCTCTATGCAGGATGGTGCGAAACAATCCACTGATTACAGCGGTTATACCAAATTAGGCAGTGGCGAAGATGCGACCAATCTTGAATACATGAAAAAAGCAGTCGATGAATTAAACAGTGTCAATCAGTATCGTCAGGCGCATAATGCAAGTGAGGGAACCACTCTTGATGATTTATATGTGAAGTCCTCTTTGATGGCAATTTCACAGTATCAGTTGAATTATTCCAAAAGCGTGATTGCTCATTCTCAGGCTTTCAATGTCGGTGAGAATCTGGCGTGGGGTTATGTTAATCCGTTTGATGGCTGGTATGATGATGAAATGGCACTATATAAAACCTATTTACAGACACATACCCATGATCAGATTGTCAACGATTCGCAAATGGCTTCTGAGGTTGGTCATTACTTGAATATCGTGGATGATGGATATGTGGCGATGGGATATTCTTATGTAAAAGGTGGCGCTGTTCAACATGGTTCTGCTTATGGACAGACATTTGACAATAACTTAACGCGCGCAAGCGGCAATGCATTCACCGTAGCGGAATATCAAGCAAAATTCAATGCCTATTACAATGAAGTGAAAAAGGAGTTGGCCGATGCAAAACAAGCATTGGATGCACTTCAGGGTGGTACAACTGAAACGGATCAAAATCAGGCAGAGACGAATCAGCCTTCTGATGCGAATCAGAATGGTTCAGGCACAGATAATAACGGTACCAACAATAATGGTAGTTCATCCAACAATCAGGAATCTGTGATTAAAAATACCTCGGTACAAAACAACAGTTTGGTCTTGGTCGCTTTGGGCACTAGCATTGCTCTTGCGGTTGCGATCGGCAAAAAGCGTAAAGCATAGATAAAAGCAAAACAACTAACAAAACAGGGAATACACTAGAGTGATGAAAATCATTGCACATATTCTCTGTTTTTTTATAAATAGATGGATCTTTTCTTCCAACATTCCTGATTTATATCGTTTTATCCATTCCATTGATAGAGTCATAAAAGGCAATGATGAAGTCATCACAAAGGAAGAAATTTCATGTGGATTAGCATAGCACAGTCCATGGAAATATGATAAAATATAAAGCAGACAATGATTCTCAAAATGAATATATAAC
>JAAWON010000015.1 GCA_022799495.1 Erysipelotrichaceae bacterium
TTCATGAGATTATGAGTGATATCAAGCGATATTGTGATGAGGAACAACGGATGATGATGCAGGAGGAGTTAGAAAAGGAGACGCAGTTACGTAAACAAGCAGAAAAAGAATTAAACAAGTTTCAACTTATGGTAGAAAAGATGCGTAGTGGTATGTCCTATGAAGATGCTTTGACTTTGAGTGAAGCATGAAATGCCTAAATCATCCGTGTTACATATTGATTTAAGTAACATCTTAGCAGTAGTATTTAATTCCTATTATCCATTTTTAGCTATGGGCTGTATGCATTTGGCTTTCCGAATGCATCACAGTCCTTCTTTCTGGTGTAAGGAAAAAAGGACGCACAAACAAACTCCGCCACAATCGGATATCATTGCCCAAGCAAGCATACTCCTCTACCTAACCCATAAAAAATAAACAGAAATGAGGAAATTTCTGAAATAAGCACTTGCACCTTAAAAAAAATCTGCTATAATTCCCATGGTAAAGGTGATAGGATGCAAAAACTGATCACATTAAAACGCTTTCATCGCTATGAACACACTCGTGATATCATCTACCGCGGTGAATGCGAATATCATAAACAGAATGATTGTATAATCCTTCGTTATTGGGAAAACAATAAGGAAGCGAAAACGCATTGTGAGATCATTGCCGCAGCCGATCATATGGAAATTCGGCGTGAAGGAGAAACAGCGAGTACGCTGTATTTTGAAGTGAACAAGCAAAGCAAGGGTGTTTTAACTACTCCTTATGGCAACATAGAAATCGGTATCTATACATATCGCTATATTCGCCGGGAGAATGTAATTACCTTGGAATATGATCTTATGGAAAATGATCGGCCGTTCAGCGGCTATCAGATGCTTTGGAACATTAAGGAGGGAAGCAAATGAGTGAGTTGGAACAGCTGTTAAAACAAGTGCTTGCGGATGCTTATGAAAAAGCATTTCATGAATCAATAGATCTAAATGAAATTGTGATTGAAATACCAAAGGATCAAAGTCATGGAGATTATGCGAGTAATTTGGCAATGCGCTTTGCGAAAGTGCTGAAACAAAATCCTCGTCAAATTGCCGAGGCATTGGTTGCGCATATGGATCAAACCGCCATCGAGCATTGTGAAATCGCAGGACCGGGATTTGTCAATTTTACAATGAAAAAAGATGTCATGGCAAATGTCATTGATACGGTGTTGCGACAGAATGAACAATACGGACATAATGAAAGCGGGGCACACCGGAAAGTCAATTTGGAATATGTATCGGCGAATCCAACCGGTGATCTGCATTTAGGGCATGCGCGTGGAGCGGCATGGGGTGATAGTGTGGCACGTTTAATGAAGGCAAGCGGTTATGAGGTGTGCCGTGAATACTATGTGAATGATGCGGGAAATCAAATCCATAATCTGGCGCTTTCTTTAATGGCTCGCTATGCACAGGAATTAGGGGAAGACCGTGAACTGCCCGAGGATGGTTATTATGGCAAGGATGTAATTGCGATTGCTAAACAACTGGTGGCAGAGCACAAGGATCATTATCTACACACAAGTGAGGAAGAGGCTTATCAATTCTTTCGTCAGGCGGGTATGCAGGCAGAGTTAGCGAAACTGAAACAGGATTTGGCTAGTTTTCGGGTTGCGTTTGATGTATGGTCCTCAGAACAGGAACTGCATGATTCCGGTAAGGTAGAAGAAGCCCTGCATGCTTTGCGCAACAGTGGAAAAACCTATGAAAAAGATGGAGCGATTTGGTTTCGCGCTACGGATTATGGGGATGATAAGGATCGTGTATTAAAGAAAAGTGATGGCAGTTACACATATTTGATGCCGGACATCGCATACCATATAACGAAGTTTGAGCGCGGCTTTGATACTCTTATCAATTTCTGGGGTGCCGATCACCATGGATATATTCCACGAATGAAGGCTGCGATGGCTGCTTTGGGTCAGGATAGCGATCAACTAAAGGTAGACATCATTCAGATGGTGCGGCTGGTGGAAAACGGGGAAGAGGTAAAAATGAGCAAGCGAACCGGTAATGCGGTAACGGTGCGCGAACTATGTGAGGAAGTCGGCGTTGATGCGGTGCGCTATTTCTTTGTGCAACGCGCGTTGGATACACATTTGGATTTTGACCTTGGTTTGGCTCGCCGCCAAAGCAATGACAATCCTGTATATTATGCTCAATATGCACATGCGCGCATCTGTTCGATCCTAAAACAGGCCGGGGAATGGAAACGCTGTGAAAGTTATGAATTGTTAACACACGAAAAGGAAATCGCACTGTTAAAATACATCAATGAGTTCCCGGCAGTGGTAATGGATGGCGCGGCAACACGAGCACCGCATAAGCTTTGTAACTACATTCAAAAACTGGCGGCTCATTTCCACAGTTTCTACAACGCCTGCAAGGTTATAGACAAGCAGAATGAGGCATTGAGCGCACAGCGCCTTGCCTTATTACAGGCGACGAAGATCACATTGAAAAATGCCTTGTACTTAATTGGTGTAGAGGCAAAAACGAATATGTAGGAGGAGTGTAACATGAGTACAAAATCAATGGTCAATGTGGCCTATGAGTTGATGTTAAAGAAAAGAAAACCGGTGACCTTTCTAAAATTATGGGAGGATGTCGCAACGATGATGGGCTTCAATAAGCAACAGGAAGAGGATAATATTGCTCAGTTTTACAGTGATATTTCTTTAGATGAGCGCTTTGTATCCGTCGGTGATAATAAATGGGATTTGCGTTCTCGTCATACTTACCATGAGGTATTTGTGGATACTGATGATCTGTTAATTGAGGAGAATGATGAGGATGGCGAATTTGAGGAAGAGGAGCCAATAAAGGAAAGCGTAATTGATGATTATAATTAGAGGCGTCAACGGACGCTTTTTTTCTGCATGATGTGGTGAAGGGCGATAGATCCGCAAACGCAAGGAAGAGTGGTGCCGGGAGTGCAGGTGGTAATCCATCTTTAGGATGTATCAATCATAGAAAGAAAGAAGGATTCAGGGGTAAGCGTATCCTTTGCATAAGCATGGGACTTCACAAGATGTTCGTTTCGAAAACATGAGAAATATCGGCACAGGTATCGTCAATAACGCCTAACTGTGGTACAATAAGAAAAGCAGTGCAATTCAAAAAAATCAAACGAAGGATCGGAGGTTTTACCATATGGCAAATTTTATTGAACGCTTATTTAACGGCGAAAAGAAGATTTTAGCGAATCTGGCGCGCATCGCAGATGCGGTGGATGGCTTAAGTTCAGCGATGAAGGCTTTGAGCGATGAAGAACTGAAAGCCAAGACAGATGAATTGAAACAACGCTATCAAAACGGAGAGACACTGGAGGATTTACAAGTAGAAGCGTTTGCGGTTGCTCGTGAGGCGGCCGGGCGTGTCATTCATGAATATCCTTTTAAAGTACAGATTATGGGTGCCGCAGCGATGCATCAAGGTGACATTGCCGAGATGAAAACAGGTGAAGGTAAGACCTTGACAGCGGTGATGTGTGTATATTTAAACGCTTTGGCCGGCAAAGGCATTCATGTAATCACGGTGAATGAATATTTGGCCGGACGTGATGCCGAGTGGATGGGTGAAATCTATCGCTTTTTGGGCTTGAGTGTCGGAGTGAACTTGCGTTCGTTGAATCCAAGACAGAAGCGTGAAGCATATCAATGTGATATTACCTATACGACAAACTCCGAGTTGGGTTTTGACTATCTGCGTGATAATATGGTAACTGATGTCAAGGATCGAGTACAGCGCGGTTTACATATGGCAATTGTCGATGAGGTCGATTCTATTTTGGTCGATGAATCACGAACTCCACTGATTATTTCAGGTGGTCGCAAACAAACCGCCAATCTCTATTTACAGGCCGACCAATTCGTCAAACGCCTACATGGGGATGAATATGAAATTGATGAAAAAACAAGGCAAATTCAATTAACGGAAAAAGGTGTCAGCGTAGCGGAACGCAAATTCAAGATTAAAAATCTATATGATATTGAACATACCCAGTTGGTACATCACATCCAGCAAGCCTTGAAAGCCAATTATATCATGATGAAAGATGTCGAATATGTCGTACAGGAGGATGAAATTGTCATCGTTGATCAGTTCACCGGACGTACGATGCCGGGACGTGCCTATTCCGATGGCCTGCATCAAGCGATTGAGGCCAAGGAAGGGGTCAAGATCAAAGAAGAAACAAGCACTTTGGCAACGATTACCTATCAGAATTTTTTCCGTTTGTATGGCAAACTGGCCGGTATGACCGGTACGGCAAAAACCGAAGAGGAAGAATTTTTAGAGATTTACAATATGCGCGTGATTGAGATTCCTACCAATCGTCCGGTTGCGCGAATTGATTATCCCGATGCGATTTGGGGGACACGCTCACTGAAATTCAATGCGCTGTGTGATGAGGTAGAGAGTTTGTATCAGCGTGGACAACCGGTGCTGGTAGGTACCATTGCGGTTGAAACCAGCGAATTGATCTCTGATATGCTTACGAAACGGCATATCCCACATGAGGTATTGAATGCTAAAAACCATGCACGTGAGGCAGAGATCGTTGCGAAAGCAGGACAGTTAAAAGCAGTGACGATTGCGACCAATATGGCAGGACGTGGTACTGATATCAAACTAAGTGAAGAATCACGAGCACTTGGCGGCTTGGCCGTACTGGGTTCAGAGCGCCATGAATCAAGGCGTATTGATAATCAGTTGCGTGGACGTAGCGGGCGTCAAGGAGATCCGGGATATTCTCGTTTCTATGTATCCTTGCAGGATAACTTGATGATTCGCTTTGGTGGCGAGCGCCTACAAGGATTATTTGCGACGATCGGCGATCAACAGGTAGAATCAAAAATGGTAACGAAATCTATTTCACAGGCACAAAAACGCGTGGAAGGCTATAACTTTGATGTCCGCAAACAACTGTTGGATTACGATGATGTTTTGCGTAAACAGCGTGAGATCATGTATGAACAGCGCAATTATGTGCTAGAAAACGATGATGTGCACAGTATTGTGAAGGATATGTGTGATCGTGTGGTCCGCTCTATCGTAGAGGCAAACTGTGAAGTAGCGCATCATGAGGATCAGGTGGACACAAACGGTGTGATTTCCGGCCTTGAATTACTGGGATTGGAAGAACACGCAATTCAAAGCGATCAGTTAAAGGGAATGGATAAGGAACAATGCATCACTTATTGTGCAGATCAAATCTTTGCGATCTATGAGGCAAAGATTGAACCGATTAAGGAACAATTCTTACCCTTTGAGAAAAATATCGTCTTGCGTAATATTGATCGCAACTGGATTGAGCATATTGATATGATGGATAAACTGCGCGGAGGCATTCATTTGCGTTCCTATGCGCAAAATAATCCTTTACAGGCCTATGTTTCCGAGGGCTATGAGATGTTTGAGGAAATGATGCAGCGGATCGCCCGTGAGGTGGTATTCTTTGCCTTAAAGGTACAGATTCAACGAAAAGAAGAAGGAGAAGATGCCTAATGGAACTTTATGAAATAAAACAAGGATTGGACACTCACTCAGAGAAGCTAACTTCTTTGGGTGAGTCACTTTGACTTAGCTGCGAAACGCTATAAGATTGAGGAATTAACGCAATTAAGTATGGAGGAAAGTTTTTGGCAGGATGCGAATCATGCGCAGTCGATCATCCGCCAATTGAATGCGATGAAGGAGATTGTGGAAACATTTGATCGCCTGCATCAAGAACTGGATTCCTTGAAAGAAAGTTATGAGTTGTTAAAAGAAGAAGATGATGGGGAGTTGTTTCCGCTGGTGGAAATGGATTATCTTGCCTTTGATGAGCAGATTGCGGATTTTGAAATCAAAGTGCTGCTTTCACATGAATACGATCAATCCAATGCGATTTTGGAAATCCATCCGGGAGCAGGGGGAACTGAATCCTGTGATTGGGCAGAAATGCTATATCGGATGTATACGCGTTGGGCCAATAAAAAAGGCTATAAGGTCAGCGTGATGGATTATCAACCGGGTGATGAAGCAGGGATCAAATCGGTAACTTTCTTGGTGGAGGGAGATAAGGCTTATGGCTATTTAAAGGCAGAAAAAGGTGTGCACCGCTTAGTGCGTATTTCTCCTTTTGATGCCGGAGCAAGACGCCATACTTCCTTTGCCTCATTGGATGTCATGCCGCAGTTTCGTGATGAAATTGCGATTGAAATTAAAAGCGAGGATTTAATCGTTGAGACCAAGCGTGCCAGTGGAGCCGGTGGACAGCACATCAATAAGACGGATTCTGCGGTACGGATGGTACATAAACCAACCGGTCTTGTCGCAACTTGTCAAAGCGGTCGTTCCCAACATGAAAACCGCGAGGAGGCATTGCGTATTTTGAAATCACGCATCTATCAGCGTATGATTGAGGAACAAGAGGCTAAACTGGCGGAAATCAAAGGAGAACAGAAATTGATTGAATGGGGTTCACAGATTCGCTCTTATGTATTTCATCCTTATTCCTTGGTTAAGGATGTGCGCAGCGGTTATGAGACGAGTCAGATTCAAACCGTTATGGACGGTGATTTGGATGCGTTTATCTATGCCTATTTGAAAATGCAGATATCGTAAACAAAGCATACAAAAGCCGATGGGTATTCGTCGGTTTTTTCTTATCAATTTATGGGTTTCCACCATCTAGTGTGGAGTGAGAAAAATAACCACCAAATAGTGTGGATACACTCCACCAACTGGTGTGGAGAAACAGAAGCCAAAATGACCTCTGTTTTTAAATGTTTATTTGAGTAAGAAACCAGTTTCATTCACAGCATACATGATTACATCTGTTCGCTGTATTTATGTAACAGCAGATCCTTTGCATCCGTTTTTTTCTACCATGTAGACAAATATTCAAAGTGTCTCTATAATAGTATAGAGGAGGATGAAATCATGAAAAAACTAATGATCATTTTTATATTATTATGTGTCGCTACTGCTTGTGGAAACAACACACAGCCAAAAGAAACAGATCCTGCGCAAGATCAACTGAGTGATCAACCCGATGAAACTGAGGATCAAGAAGAAATAAATGCGCCGCATGGAGTTCCACCGGTAATATACTACCATGGTAAGCATTATTCAAATATGGGAGGATTAGATGAACTTCCTGAACAATTTATTGATTCAGGGGACAAAATCCTCGGCATAGAAAGTGATGATAATACTCTCCCCAATCAGGAATGCTATGGCTCAGGATTTGTGGGCATTGATACGATTGGCAATACCATATACATTGATCCCAATCATCAGGATTTCATTATGATTAAAGGACAGTCACGTTATGGATTATTCGTTTATAATCCTTCAGTAGATAAGAATTACTTGGATATAGTTTTGCATAACAAATAAAAACCTTAGTAAGTATATCTTTTGACTTTCTCCTTTCGGATCATATCATAAAAAGGTATACAGAAAAGACCATGTAATGTATGAGTTTCTCTGCCACAAATACGTTATATAAAATCGGTGAGAGTTTTCTCACCTTTTTCTTATGTGGGTGGTAGTTGTTTATAGGGGGGATGGATACGTATTCCCGTTGGTTTTTGGGAGTGTGTATTTACATTGCTTTATTGAACGATATCAGAGAGATAAAAGAAGCCTGTTATGCGTAAGAAAGAAAAAGCATGGTTTCCCTGTTTATGTTTTGCGGACTGCGTGGTATAATAAGCATGCTTGTGCAAAAAGGAAATGATGCAGGTAAGGAAAGCGGTGAGAACTTGCGCAGGAAGGAATTACTTTATGATTTAATGTTGATCCTTGCGGGCAATGCCGTACTGGCGATTGGTGTCGGTGTATTTATTTTGCCGGCTAATATTCTATCCGGTGGAGTGGCCGGTATCGCGGTAGCGTTAGAGCCTTTTTTGCATATCAGTCCCAATGTGATGATCAATTTCTTAACCGTTGGTCTGTTTTTGCTGGGTTCGCTGTTTCTAGGCAAGAAATTTGCTTTGCATACGGTATTAAGCACGATGTTTTATCCGCTGTTTCTCGGTGTGGTGACATACTTTACGCAGGAACAAAGTGTCAGTGAGAGTCCATTGTTAAATTCGATATATGCCGGTGTATTTGTCGGCATCGGTGTGGGACTGGTGTTTCGCTCCGGAGCCTCCAGTGGAGGCATGGATATTCCACCTTTGATTATTAACAAGTATACCGGGATTCCTTTACCGACATTGGTATTGATAACGGATGGCTTGACTGTGTGTTTGGGTATATTGGCTTATGATTTAGAGGCAGCTTTGATCGGGTTGGTATCGGTTTATGTTTCCAGTATGATGATTGATAAAGTCATTACCATCGGAGGTCATGATGCGAAAAATGTAATGATTATTTCTAATCATTATGAAGCAATCACATCGTCGATTTACACGAATTTGAATCGCGGGGCAACGATTATCGAGGCAACCGGTGGCTATACGCAGACAAAGCGACCGATGATTATGGTGGTGCTGTCAAAGAAACAACTTCCGGCATTAAAGCGTATGATTGCGCATATTGATCCGGAGGCATTTGTGGTAGTGAGTGAAACGACAGAAGTTCAGGGAGAGGGCTTCTCTTATCAGGAAGAAATGTAGTAATAAAGAGGGACGAGGGATGAGAATGGATGTAAAGAAATATACTTGGGAAAAGACCAAGGTAAATCGTGAGCATTTTTTGCGGAAGGTGCTTGCGCCGTATATGAGTGCGACAAAATTGGAGCGCGTGATTGAATCCGAAAGTGTCTGTGATGTGGTGGATCAAAAGATGTTGCAAAGCATTGGCAATGAATGCATCATGCGGCGTTGTCTCTATGTTGGTGGGATGTCTTTGGGCACATCCATGTATGGCGGAGTGGGCGCATTTGTGCTGTATCCGCTGGATTTTGCGCAATTTGCCTATCATGCGGCGAAGTTATCACAGGAACTTTATTATTTGTATGAACGCAATACGAGTAAGCCAAAGCGTACTTCGCAACAGGTAGAGGTTTTGTTATATCTATTGGCAGGTGCGGATGCGGCGATTACCTTGAGCGGTGCTTCCTTGGCATCCTTGGGGCAGTTATTGTATCGAAAGGGTTGTCAAAAATTATCTATGCATCGTATGGCGGCTCTTCCCTTTATCGGGGGCGCGATTCACGGTTCAATGAGTGCCTATGCGATGTATTCCTTGGCTGAGGAATACCGTAATATTCTTTTGGATCAGAAAGAAAGTGAAGGAGAAGTTAGTGCCCCGTATTCTATGCGTTTAAAGGATGCGCTGGATGTGGAATTTCGTGAGGCCGAGGTAAAACTCAAGCATTTCTGTAATCTGGAGAAACTGCGCGAATTGTACGCATTTTTGGAAAAAGGCTATATTGATGAACAACAGTTTGAACAGTTGAAATTGAATTTATAGACAGAGCCGTGGGTTCTGTTTTTTTATGATAGGGGGATATAGTGGAGGGATATGGATTGGCAAAGGTAGGATAAAAGGGCTTGGTTTGGGGTGTGCATGGGCATGATAGTTTCTTATTGAATTGCGCTTGCTAGCTTGATTTATCTGTTTCACTCTAGGTTCAACGATTGTTTGTGTTTTTTTTTTTGTTTCATGTTTATTTAGAGTATAAAAATTCACGTATTTTAGGGATATTCGCGAATAATTGGAAGATTTTGTTCATGTTGGCAGTATTTACAAGGAAAAACAATAATGATATAATCGCAAAGAGCGATAAAGAAAAGAGATGGTTCGCATGCAGGCACATGAAATAGAATTGGTCAAGCGGGTTCAGGCTCATGATGAATCAGCGTTTGATGAATTGTATCACGCTTATTACCAGCGTGCTTTTGCGCTTGCATATCGGCTGACCAAGGATGATGCGGATGCGCAAGATATTGTGCAGGAATCCTTTTTGCAGGTGCACCGCTCGATTCATAATTTACAAAATCCAAAGCATTTCTATGCATGGCTTCATCGCATCATTCATTCAAAATGTGTCAATATGTTTTATGATAATCGCAATGAACATGCAATGGATCCGGAAAAACTAGCAAAGGTGAAAGAATATGAGGAGAAACGGCGGTATATGTTGCCGCAAGAGGAAAGCAGTTTTGGCAGTGAGCGGGATGTGCTGATTCATTTGATGGCGCAAATGGATGATAAGTATCGTGAGGTATTGGAACTTGCTTATTTTGAACAAATGAAACTCAAGGAGATTGCGGGTTATTTGGACTTACCTTTGGGAACGGTAAAAACGAGGGCGCGACGGGCAAAGGAAGAATTAAAATTGAAGATTACCCAGTTTGAGGCACAGGAACAGCGTCATATATCGTTCAATGTGGATGTGCTTTTCCCCACGTTGTCCCTGTTCTCCTTATCGCAGCTTGGCACTTTAGTAAAACAGCGCAGTACGGATTTTTTAATCGGACAGGGAGTGAATGCAGTTTGTGCTGTATCATTTGCCCTACTTGCGGTTTCCGGAGGTGCCATGGTATGGATGGATCAAGAATCAGCGCAAAACATGGAGGCACCGCGTCAAGAAGCCGGATTTTATCAGGATGATTTTAGTGAAGAAGTCAGGTTGCCCAATCATGCCTTTGGCAGTTATATGTATGAAGATATTGCGGTGACTTCTTCTCAGCGTGCGTATTATGTTTGTATCAACTGGGCATTGGATTATGCACAGATGAGTGGAAAGAGTAAATATGAGATTGTCGCAATCCATGAGATCTATCAAGCATTAAAACAAACCAATGATCGTTATTATCAAATGATACAGGAAAGAGGTTGGGAAAGGGATTTCCTGAAGTTGTATGATTCAATAAAGCATGAATAAACATGCTTTTTTTATACGTCTTTATTTCCATAAATTAACAGATTGCTTTTTTATTTACTATTTATTATAAAAAATATATAATATATGTTGTTTTAAAATAAAAAAATAAATAATTTTTATTTTTTTGAATTAATGTGAAACTTTTTAAAACTACTTTCTGTCCCTTATGTGCATTAGCATCTGATGTGAGTAGTTTTACACAGTGGATCGCTTTATTAACTAAAACCTCATCATGGTTATGATACGTATGGATACAAAAGAAAGGGATGATATTATGTTTAAGAAAGTAATGGCCTGTGTTGTATTGTTGGTAATCACTGCACTTTCTATGCGAACACTTTTATATAATGAACAGGTGGATGCCGCGGATGGGGATAAATACTATGGGCCGGGCGATGTGTTTGCGGAGACGGGTGTGGATTCTTTTCGCATGGGTGGAATGGATTGGTACATTGCTTATGCAGATCAAACAAGTGGAAAAGGTATAATATTAGGATTACCGGCAATGAAATCATTAGCAAATATCGATACGTTTTTTTCAAGATATGACATTGCATATAAAGATAGTATTGCTAAAGGTACGGGTATTGATAAAATGGGAGAAAAAATCTACGCAATGAATCAGGACGCATTAGGCAGTTTAAAACTATTGACAATTGATCAATACAACCTGATTACAAACAATGAGAGTGATTTTACGGCTTTCAATTTTAATGGTTATTGGACAATTGCTGAATTTTGGATGGAAGGTTACTACGAGGGGGATACAAAACCAATTTTTTATGTTTACGATACGAATTCAGTTTTTGTAGCGGGAGGCACAAAAACATTGTATCCGGGTTATACACATATTGCGTATAATGCAAATGTTAACAATCCGTTTAGTTATCTTGTCAGTGCGGCAGAAATCAATCTTCCTAAAAAATTCCCTGAACCGATTGAGGCGATTCAAGCGGACAAAGTTTCAATCGTTAAAAAGTATCCGGATCATACGGTGGATACCATCAATATCACAACGGAAAAAGGTGACGGTCCCTTTCATTTCTACATTTATGATACAGATGTAAACGGAGTAGGAAACAGTTCACAGGCAAGTGCCTACTTTCGCTTAGATCATGTGGATACGATGAATGGAACGGCACAAGTAAATCAAATCAATGCATTGCCTTACGGCGATTATTACTTCAAAGTAAAAGTGGTAGACGAAAGCACCGCAAATAATCTATATAGCGATCCAACAGATATAACAAAAGATCCTAATCGTGTAAAAGAAACTGACGTGATACATGTTCAAATTAAAAAAGGTGTTCAAGATCCGCTGCAAGTGTATGGCTCAGCGAGTGATCGTGATCAAGGAGTGAATGATCAAACTTCATTCAGTTTAGAAAAGACAGAAGCCAGTATTACGCTGTTTCCTAAAGGCGGTTCAAGTTTAATTGCGGATAGTGAGATTACGTATACGATTGAAAATGATCCCAATCATATCTTGGGAAATACGCCGGGCAAAGGGGCGAGTGCTACATTTACATTGTCGCATACAGTTGGAAGTGCCACGGTTAAGATCACAAAACCCGGTGGCACCAATTACGATGATGTTAGCACCACTGTAACAATCACAGTTACTTCGATTGCCGATACACCCAGCATCACGGCCACCACAGGAGGCAGTGCATATGGATCAGGAGACAAAGTGAATCAAGATGTGATTGTGACATTTAACAAAGGGCCAAACGGAAGTTCTGTCACAAATGCTTTGAAACTGAAAACCTTAAGCGGCAATTTAAATCCGCCGACGGACTGGTATAAAACAAGTGGAACGTTATCCTCAATCACACCGGGGGATACGAAAACAACTCCGGCTAGTAACCAGCATCGCTATATTTGTTACTGGTTATATTATGATGGCTATTTAGAGGATGGGGTAGAATTTCGTGTAGATACATGGAGAGATGCGCCCAAACTGCAAAATTACAGTGCAACGGCCCAAAATCAAATTACAAACAACAGTAAAGTGTTGTTAGCGGTGCCCAGTGATCAAAGCGGATGGAACCGATATACGGCAACGATCAGCGATGCATCAGGTACAAAGGTATACAATGAAGAACCGTTGACGATCGGTACCTATACGATTGATGTACAGGATGAATATGGGAACACTGCGCAATATCAGTTTGACGTTGTACCGGCATCTGCCAACGCTCCACAACTGCCCAATAATGGCAGCGGGTATTATAAGATTGACGGTACCAAGGGGAAAGACAACTGGTATGTGAGCGATGTAAAAATCACACCAACCGGAAAAGATGGCTATGATGAAATCAGTTCTGATGGAGTGACATTCCAAACAAATCTGATGTACCAAAATGACGGCAGCCATACCGTGGATTTCTATTGCGAAATTCTACCACCGGAGTGGTTGCGAAAGCGATTCGGATTCAATTGAAAATTGATCAAACCGCACCTGATGTGCCGGTGTTGAGTATGCAGGTAATCAATAAGAATGCATTCGCCCGTTTTATTAACGCACTGAGTTTCGGTAATTGGATGAATCAGGGCGCGAAAGTGACCATGACAAGCAGAGATGCGACCAGTGGCTTGGATCATTTTGAATATATCGAGACAAGCAATGGCACTACGGTGAATAAAACAAGCAGTACCGGTATTGTGACCTATCAAAAAGATAGCGAAATCACATTACAGGCAAAAGCATGTGATAAAGCAGGCAACTGTAGTGTCATGAGTGCGAGTGAAGATCTGATGATTGATTTAAAAGCACCGTCAATCAATGGCGTAAAAGATCAAAGCACCTATAAATATTACTATCTGCCTCGTTTTGTAAGCATCACGGATACCGGCAGTGGCTTATCCTATGCGGAATACAAAAAGGATGGAGTATTGGCCGGTAATATACAGGAAAATGTGAATGAAAAAATAAATGGCATTGGCCAATATGAAATCTATGCGATTGATCATGCGGGCAATGAAGTACGCATACAATTCCAGATTATTCCGTTACCGGATATTGATGATATAGATGGCAGTGATGAATCCAAAGATATTATTGATCAGGTACAAGAGGAATTAGATGATATTAAAGATAAGATTGATCAGACAGAAAAAGATGAATATGAGCAATGGATTGAGGATGCATTGGAGAAATGGGAATCAAGCCGTAAAAAGGTAGTGGAAACAGATGATAAGAGTGCCAAAGTAGAGGGACAAGGTGACACAAGTTTCGATCCCAAGGTAGAACTCATTGTCGATGAAATCAGTGAAAATGATGTGCCGCGCTTGCCGAAGAAAGCACTTGCAGTCTATGATGTCTATTTACAAAAAGGCAATGTGAAAGTACAGCCGGATGGCAGCATCAAAGTGTATTTGCCTTATAGCGGACAAGAGGATCCAATTGTATATGAGATTGATGGTAATCAGGTGAAAGAACTCCATGTGACACGAGAGGGGAACTTTGTGACCTTTGTGAGCGACTCACTGGTGAAATATGCGATATCCAATACCGCGCAGAAGGACAATGAGGATTTCAATGATAAGACTTGTAAACTGGAGGGAAAAGAAATCAATGTGGATACCGATGGCGATGGACTACCTGATTTGAACTTGGATATTGACCATGATTGCATTGCCGATCTGAATATTGACACTGATTTTGATCGCATTCCCAATATCAACATTGACACCAAAGGAGATGGCAAAGCGGATATTAACATTGATAAGAATGGTGATGGCAAGGCAGATCTCAATATTGCGATTGTGGATCGTTGGGTACCCAATAAGGACTGCAAATACAATGACTTCGCCTACGATACCGCCGAGGGTTTTATCCCGATTCTGAATGTGGATGATGATGGTGATGGTGAGCCTGATCGCAACATTGATGATAATGGCGATGGCATTCCTGATCGCAATATTGATCCGGATTGGTTTGATCGTTATGGCAAACCTAATTCCAATACAAATATCGGTGGAGCATTTACCGGTGATACGACGAAATGGGTGATCTGGTGGATTCTCTTAGTTGTGACAGGTGCGACAATGGGATATAGCCAGTATCAAAAAAGGAAGCATAGATCATAACAATTTTAGCAAGCAGGCAGATGAAATACGCTGCCTGTTTTTTCATGTTTTCGTATTTATGGGTATTCACAATCTTTTGATTGACATAAAGTGATGACTTGGTTAAACTTTCTTTATGAGGTGATACAATGAAACTCTATGTGACAAGGCATGGATAGACCGATTGGAATGAACAAGGGCGTATCCAAGGGAAAATAGATATTCCCTTAAATGAACAGGGCAGAGCACAGGCACGCAAAACGCGCGATCTTTTGGCACACACTCCTTTTGATGTGATCATCACCTCACCATTACAGCGAGCAGTAGAAACTGCCACAATCATAAATGAGGCGCATGGTGTGAAACAATACGAAGATGAGCGATTGTCTGAGCGTGGTTTTGGCACATGGGAGGGGGCATCCATATCAGAAGTTGACTTTACTTGTTTTTGGGATGCTCGCTATGAAGATCACTTTCCTGCTTGTGAGCGGACTACGCTTTTTTATCAGCGCGTGCATGCATTTATCAATGAACTTCGCCAAAGTGAGCGAAAGCATGTTTTGATCGTTGCGCATGGGGGTGTATCGCTGCCTTTCTACACCTATTTTCATCCATGTCCTACCGATGGTGATATGCGCAAATATATGTTAAATAACTGTGAAGTGGCTTCCTATGAGTTATGATAGGTATCTTTGTAAAATCCACTTTCACATTGCGCAGAAGTGGAAAACATGATAGAATAGGATTAAGAAAAGCATAGAAAGGAGCAGTATCATGAAGTTAATATTAGCGATTATGTCGAATGATGACAGCCCGGCAGTATCCAGTGCTTTAACAAAAGAGAATTATCAGGTGACACGTTTGGCAACGACAGGCGGATTTCTCAGAGCCGGCAATACAACCTTGATTGTCGGTACAGATGATGACAAAGTGGACAAGGCAATTGAGGTCATCAGCGAATATTCCCGCAGAAGGACTGAGGTGGTGCCAAGCACGGCATCTTATGACATCGGAAGATATGCATCCTTCCCGGTTGAAGTTCAGGTAGGCGGAGCGACTATCTTCATTATGGATGTAGAACAGTTTATTAAGTTATAATACAAAGATTGATAAAGGAATTATGATGAAAATAATACCCTCTGAATGGTGCATCCTAAAAGAGGGTATTTTTAATAGGTGTCATATACGCTTGGAATGACAAAAGGAATAAGATCACATGTTCAAATAGAGGAAAATGTTTTATAATGAAACTGGTATCAATCAATGAACAAAGAAAGGAGGATATTATGATTAGAATAGCCATTCTGGAAAAGGAACAATGGGTAAAGGATATCCTCTATGAGTGTGTGCGCTTATTTGCGGAAACAGAATGCTCGTTTGTTTGTTATACCAAAATATCACAGTTAATCAAAGGGGATGCAAATTATCGTTTTGATATGATCATTCTGCATGGGATGTTTGATACACCACGCGTTCTATCGGCACTTATGCCAAAGGGGGGAGGGCGTATCGTTTTGTTCAGTAAGGAAAGCAGTGAATTTGGCTCTGAGCGCAAGGGCATATTTGAAATGGATCGCCGTCATATTCGCATGGAAATGAAGCGAATTGCCCCACAACTGATCACTTATTTTCGCAATCGCCAAGTATATCATTTGCGCTCTCGACGCTTATCTATTCCCTTGATCATTAACGATATCTATTATATTGAAAAGCAGGATAAGAACGTGATTTATCATACGGCACGTGGTTTGTTTCATGAGCGTAAGGGTTTGAAAGAACTGGAAGAATTACTGAATGCTCATAACTTTTGGCGCATTCATTCCCGCTATTTAATCAATTCTTCGCATATCAGTGCTTATCAAAAGGATGCGCTAATCTTACATGGAGAGATACGCTTGCCGATTGCCCGTGCCCGTCGCGCGCAAATTCAAGCGTGGATTCAACATTCACAGGAAAGCGTAATGCGCTCCATTTAATACGACAAAGTACTGGTAAAAAAACGTATGTATGTAACCTTTTATTCCAAACAGGCTGTATAAAATCTACCAGCCTTTTTATATGATGTGTTATTTGAAGCAATGGAAAAACGATGAAATGATTAAGCTATAAATATAAGGAAAAGGTGGAAATGGATCGAGACCATTATTTTTTACTTTTAGCGGACTGAATGGGAGAAATTCCTCATATACTGTGTATGAACGGAGGAATTTTATGAAGTTTGAGGTTATGACAAGTACCGGTGCGGTGCGTGTTCATTATACATTGGCAGGTGAAGGTGACTTGTTGATCCTGTTACATGGATGGGGACAGAATGTAGCGATGATGCAATTTATTGCCGATCATTTTGCGCGTCGTTTTCAAGTCTTAAATCTGGATTTGCCCGGTTTTGGCCAGAGTGATCCACCCCCTTGCGCATGGAGTGTTCATGAATACGCGCAGTTTCTTTATGTGTTCAAAGAACAGTTACACCTAGGGGATCCGATATTGATTGCTCATTCCTTTGGAGCGCGGATTGCGCTTTCCTATGCACATCGCTATCCGCTTCAAAAAATGGTCTTGACCGGTGCGGCAGGAATCCGCAAGCCAAGAACATTGGGGTACTATATGAGGGTCGCTGCTTATAAGGTGATGAAACGCATGGGTTATCAGGTGAATATGGGCAGTGAGGATTTCCAACATGCGGATAAGGTGATGCGAGGTGTTCTGGTGCGCAGTGTCAATGAGGATATGCGGCCACTATTGCCTAAGATAAAAACAGAGACGTTGTTGGTTTGGGGAGAACTAGATGAGGCAACACCACTTTGGATGGGAGAGACCATGGAACAAGTTATGCCAAATGCGACACTTGTGGTAATGGCAGGCGATGATCACTTTGCGTATTTTCATCAACCGCATCGCTTTTTAGCGATTTTGGAGTATTTCTTATGAGCCGCCTGTTGTTCATCGCATCGGTAATTTGTTTTGCCTTTGTGCCATTGAAGGAATCCTTGCATATCCTCCAACAAAACCGTTATCAAAACGCTCGTTATCGGACTTGGCTTTGGGATATGATAAGACAGCGCAAACAGGAATTAGGGAAAAGTATATTGTTTCTGATGCCTTTTGCTGTATTATGTACCTTGCGTGATGAAGCCTTAGCGTATCGTTTATTGATTCTACTGCTTTGGCTGTATGCCTATATTATTTATCGCTTGGATCAGCGACACACTTATATCAAACCATTGGTCTATACCCATCGCGTAAAGCGCATGCTGAGCGTTCATATTCTACTGTTTGGGCTATGGGTATGGTTATTGAGTTGCTTATTGTCGTGGCGCTTACTTGTTTTCTGTATGCCATTTGTATTTTATCTTCCATGGGTTCATTTGATTATCGCTGCGATGCTTTGTGAACCATTGGAGCGAACGATTAAGCGTTGGTATGTAGAGGATGCGAAGGATCGACTGGCAAAACGCTCTGATTTGATGCGTGTTGCGATTACTGGCAGTTATGGTAAAACCAGCGTAAAGCACATCTTGCATGGCTTGCTGAGTGAACAATACTACACCTACATGAGCCCACATTCCTTTAATAACTTGATGGGCTTAACTCTTTCGATTCGTACACAATTAAAGGCGCTTCATCAGATTTTTATCGCAGAAATGGGGGCAGATCATGTTGGTGAAATTCGCCAACTGGCGCATTTGATTCAACCACGTTTTGCGATCATCACCGCGGTTGGTCCCCAGCATCTCGCTACCTTTGGCTCACTGGAACGTATTGCGGCGGAAAAGATGTCATTGGTGGAACAACTGCCAAAGGATGGTACTGCGGTATTGAACTATGATAATGAAATTATCCGCAATTATCCGCTGCGTAATTCGTGTCATATTTTGACCTATGGCATTCATTATACACAAGTGGATGTTCGGGCAAGTCAAATCCAGTATAGTTCACAAGGAACATCCTTTTGGGTGGAGGTAAAAGATGGGGAGCGTTTTGCACTCACAACACGTCTTTTGGGGGAACACAATGTGCTGAATCTATTGGCAGCGATTACTGCCGCTATAGCACTGGGAGTACCAATCAAAAAGATTCAAGGCGCGGTGTCACGTCTTCCTTATATAGAACATCGCTTAGAAGTACACAATATGGGGAACTTTCATTTATTGGATGATGCATACAACTCCAATCCGCTCGGCGCATCCTATGCCCTTCAGGTATTGGCCGCAATGGAGGGCAAGCACTTTTTACTGACCCCGGGTTTCTTGGATTTGGGCAGAGAAAGTAAGCAGGCACATATTGCCTATGCGAAAGAAATGATGAAATGTGCGGATGAAATTTTGTTAATTGGTAAAACACAAACACGGGATATCGCTGATACTTTACGTCAAGAGGGCTACCCTGATGCGCAAATCCATGTTTGTGATTCCACAAGAGAAGCATTTGTCTTATTGCGTCAAATGGCCCAAAAAGGAGACTGGGCACTCATTGAAAATGATTTGCCGGATGCATTCAATTATTGATATATGTTCCTCTATTAAGATTTAAGTCTATATGATAGGGGATAAAGAAGGGTTATCCGTAAGAAGAAAGCACAATATAGGCATAAAAAGTAGTGATAGAAAGAAGGCACAACGCATAAACGCCCAGCACTGTTTCAAGGATTTTGGGGATCACCATCCATTCACCCTATTTGAAAACATCATTCTTATGTTCTGTTATGAACCGATCCGAGACAAACGCATAGAATGGTGGGAAGGCAGGTGCAGATATGAAATTACAACTTGGGGTAATGTTTGGCGGTGCTTCTGTCGAACATGAAATCAGTATCCTATCAGCCATTCAAGCAATGGATCATCTTGATAGCAGCCGCTATGATATTCTTCCTATTTATATTGCGAAGGATCATCAAATGTATCACAGTGAGCAATTGCGCAATGTGGAAAATTTCAAGGATTTGGATCGTTTGTTAAAAGGGCTATCGCCAATCAGTTTGTGTCCAAAAGGTAATCGTGTGGTAATTCAGGAAAAAGCACGTTGGTTCCATAAGGAAAAAACGATAGATTTGGTATTGCCGATTATGCATGGAACTTATGGAGAGGATGGAACAGTACAAGGCTATTTGCGTATGCTTGGTTTGCCTTTTTGCGGTAGTGAGTTGTTAGGGGCTTGTATCGGACAGGATAAAATAGTGATGAAGCAATTGTTGCGCTCACAAGGGATTCCGGTGGTGGACTGGGCTGTGGCAGAGGAATCCACTTTTGATGATAAACAGTTTGATTCCATCATTGCACAACTCTCATTGCCACTGATTGTGAAGCCGGCGGCATTGGGTTCCAGCGTCGGTATTCATGTGGCAAAAAACAAGGAGGAATTACAGGAGGCATTGAAGGATGCATTCCAGTATGATCGTCGTGTTATCATTGAACAGGCACTTACGAATATGAAGGAATATAATTGTGCAGTATTGGGAGATGAGGAAGGCGCAAGCACAAGTTGTATAGAGGAAGTATTAAAACAGGATGAAATATTATCCTATCATGATAAATATGAGGGGAATGGAAAAAGCAAGGGAATGGTGTCGGCAAGTAGAATCATTCCGGCAGCGTTAAGTGAAGCGATGCGTGAAGAAATCGAACAATTGGCGTTGCGTAGTTTTGCGTGTTTACAGGCAAGCGGTGTAGTTAGAATTGATTTTTTGTATGATGCAGGTAATGATAAACTATATGTAAATGAAATCAATACGATTCCCGGATCACTATCGTTTTATCTTTTTAGCGACCAACAAATATCATTTTCACAGTTATTGGATCGTTTGATTGCGCTGGCTTTGAGGCGGCAACGGCGTCATGCTCGCATGATTTTCTCCTATCAAACAAATGTATTGGCATCCTTTCAGGGTGGTACTAAATTGATGAAGTAATATTACCCGGGAAATGATTGGTGCGTATATTTGATAGTAAGGGCTTGTGGAATGTAGGTGTCAGGGAGTTTTGTAGGCAAAGGGAATAGGATGAGTGGTGGTGAGGAAGCGAGCGAAGAATCGGGGAAGGACATGAGTGAAATGCAGGGATTGGTGAATCATAGTGTAATGCTTAATTGAATGGATGATAGGGGAGATACTTGAGGTTTGAGCAGTTCCTGAGTGAGTCGTGAACATAAATTGAATGAGAATTGAGTGTGTCATGAAGTTTGAATCATGCTATAATGGTAGTGTCAGAAAATGGGCGAAAGGCAATCCAAGCGGGTTGCTTTTTTTGGAAAGGCGGTGATTTCCATGCATGAAATTCGAGCAGATCCACAGATAGGATTTACAACCAATTAGAAATAGGGTATGCTTATAGCAAAGGGAATACTAGGAGGGTGAGCGTATGAATCGAGTTTGGCAACTGCACAAGCGATGGATACAGTTTACGAAACGATGGAGTATCGTAGTAGTAATTTTTGTATGTACTCTGCTTGTTTTTTCTTTTGTGCTTTCATTGTAATGTAAGCAAGGTGTTTTATATTTCGTTGGAGAGGAGTGCAGATATGGATTGGTTGATGAAGCATAAAGGATGGGTATGCGCGGGAGGTGCAATTTTGTTGTGTGTGCTGGTTGGGATTGGTCTATGGTTTGGCAATCGCGAACGAGTTACCTTGCCCAATGATAGTATCGTTGTGGATGTAAATACGGAAATAGATCGAGACTTATCTACATATCTTCATGGCATGCGCCGGCCTGAGTTGGCAAGTGCGGATTGGGATGCGCTGAATATGGAACAGGTTGGTATTTATGAAGTGGCAATTCTTTATAAGGATCAATCCTATGTTTTACATGTGGATGTTCGTGATCGAGAGAAACCAACGCTAGAAATTGACCGGAAGGAGTTTTCTTTTCCTTTGCATGAATCATTGGAAGCGATCAATGTTGAACTGAACAGCCATATTTCCATCAAGGATAATTATGATATGGAGTTTGCGCCCATAAGCATTGTGAAAGAAATGCCCACAGAGCCTCAAACAATCTCTTACCCTTTCAGCGTGAAAGACAGTTCGGGGAATGAAAGTGATGTGGTCGAGGTTACGATCACGTATAGAGTGGAAGAACCTCCTGTATCCAATAGGAATGACAATACACCACCATCGCCGCCTTCAAGCGAAGTTCCCACTGAGTCTCCATCTTCCAGCGTGCCAAGTGATCAGCCATCCAATCCTCCCGCTCAAAATGTGGAAGAATTTAAACCTGTCGCTCCGGCAGGGGCGATCGAAGGATATTTTGGATCTCGTGATGAAGCAGTCGAATGGATGGAGGTTACTTCTGATCCAAATTCAGAATGGTATTGTGCGGTTGGCTTTATGCGTAGACTTCCTGATGGAAGATGGTGGGCCTATATTAAAAAGCCATAGGAAAGTGAGGTTACAGATTGACAAGATGTAAATTTCATAAGATACGGAAATATTTCTGTATCTTTTTTGTTGGATTAAGTACGGTGGCCGTTACAACGTGGAGTGTCAAAGCATCTTCTCCACCTACATTTATGGAACAGAGCGATGGCGGCCATGTGACAAGTGTAGGCTCTCATATAGAGTTTATTTATCAGGCAATTTTACAAAGTTATGACACCAAACGTGAAACGGCAGTATATAAAATCGGTCAGTATTTTACGGTCAGTGGCAATTATGCGGATATATACAGTGATCGTGTCTATTTAAGTAATCGCTTGGCCGCAAGACGTTATATTGGTGAATTTTCAAAATATAATGGCAGACGCAATCCCGGAGTATATGAGCGCGGTGTGTGGTATGAGGCGACTCTTGTCAGCGGGACTAATTGGCTTATTATGGAAGGGCAGGGAGGCGATGTTGGAACAGGTGATGCGGTAATAAAACTTGTAGTCCCTCGTTTTGGCCATGATCCAATGGTTCATGGTGTGGATGGCATATGGATACAAGGTGAGATTTCATCCGGATTACGCACATGGCAGTCACTCTATACAGATGGTGCGAAGGGAAGTACAGAAGGAAATAAGTTGGCAACAACAACCGGCTTTTTTTATAGCGATGAAGATGAACAGGTTGAACGCGTTGCGTCTTATGCCAATGTGCCTCTCAGCCAAAACGCCACCATTGCGGAAATTGCGCGGCAATCGAATAACGATACATGGGAAAGTGTCCACTGGACAACAATGGATCAAGTCGGCAATTATCGAATTAAATGCTGCACAAAAGATCAAGCGGGAAATGTGGCCTGTGGCTATCGCAATGTGACGGTAAAGCCGAAGCACTATCGGGTTAGTTTTTTAGATTGGGATGACACTGTGTTAAAAAGCGATCTTGTAAAGTTGAATAGTTGTGCGCTTCCGCCCGCAAATCCCAGTCGAACGGGCTATCAGTTCAGTGGTTGGGATGCGAATTATTGTGCGGTTGCGCAAGATCTGATCATTCATGCGCAATACATCCCCAATTCATATACAATTCGTTATGATGGCAATGGAGCGGATCATGGACTAATGAGCGACAGTGTACATGTTTATGATGTGGCTAAGTCACTTGAACCAAATGGTTATAGTCGTGATGGTTGGCGATTTATCGCATGGAATCAAGCACCGGATGGCAGCGGAACTGTCTATCAAGACAGGCAATCCATTAAAAATCTCACCAATAAAAACAATGATCTCATCACCTTATATGCCATATGGGATCAAGCTCCGAATCTCATAGCGCAGGAACGGTGGTTTTTTGAAGATGAAGCGATTGATGATGATCGATTGTTAGAGTATGTACAGGCAACAGATAGAGAGGATGGTGATATTACAAATCAGGTTATCATCAGTGAGAATACGATACGAGCCCATGTGATTGGAGATTATACGGTTACTTATACTGTACGTGATCGTGTGAATCAAAGCACATCAGCGACAGTTCCGGTACATATTGTGAAGCGAGCGCATCATCTGGAAGGGAGGAGTGCATATCTTCGTTTTATTGATGCATCTTATTTGAATACGTTAAAAGCCAATAGTATTTGGCGAAATGATGCGCATCATTCTCTCCTTTATCAAACTCTGTTTTCGCCAGTTCCCAAAGAGGTTTGGGTGCTCGATGAACAGGCCATTGCGCAAATAAAGGAATTTAATCAAACACATGATTATTCTAAGGAGAGCGATGAAGCATTTTTCGATCAATTTGCACATCTGCGCCAATAAACAAAAAAGCAAAACGAAGGAAAAAAGTAAAACGATAGAAAAAAGCAAAACGAAAGAAAAAACCAAGCGGGAGACATGGAAGGAGAATAAGAAAACTACCCGTCATAAAAAAGGAAATGATAAGGCCAAAAGTAGGACAAAAGGAGAAATTCGTTTGAGGTAAATAAGAGGAAGGATAAGAAGAAAGGAGAAGCGGATGAAATCATTGATTCAGTTTGCGGCTTTGTTTTTCATGTTTACCTGTACGCTTATGATGACTACGGACATGATGAATACTACTGCACGCAAAGAAGAATTAGAAGACGCATTGTCACTCAGTATGCGCAATACCCTGAAAGCATCTCAAATTGCTTGTATGTATGATATGGAGGAACAGGATATGCGCAGCGAACTGATTCGCAATTTAGCGGATAATATCAATGGCGATGGAACATTTACCGTTGTGATCCACGAAGCAAGTGAACAAGGATTGTTGGATGTCAGTGTGAGGGAACAATTTTTGCATAACAATGCACAAAGCACGAGTGGGCAATTACGGCGAACTTTATTGGCAGAACGTTATGTAGATGATAATGAAAACGAGGATGAAGCGTGGTGATTGCTTGGGAAACAGGGTATATAGAATCAAAGTCTTAATGTTTTGAAATATGTAATCATAAAAACTGCGGTTATGCTTCCGCTGAAAAAGCAAGTGGGCAACCCCCAAAAAGGAGTTATCGTATGGAATTAGCACCTAAAACTGCTGTACAGATTTTCTTTGTGATTCTTGTGGCTGTGGTATTCATTGCCTTTGGCAAAAGCTATTCAGAGGAAACCGCCCTTAATACAACCAAGGCAAGCAATGAATTATGGGGAGATGTGATCGGCAACGACACTGAAGTGGATTAAGCCACATGTTTGATTTTGCGCTTTTGCAGCCTTATGTAGAGGATCCTAAAATCACTGATATTGATACGAATGCAAACTGTGTTTTTGTGACACATCAGGATAAGGGCAGATATAAGGTGTTGAACCTACCGGATGGTTATTTGGAACAAATGCTGAACCGTATCTGCAATTATCCCCAAATTGATCAGGAATTCAATTACCATAAACCAATTATGGATGGCACGATGGATGGTTTGCGCATTCATGCGGTTCATCACTCCATTATGTATCCATTTTGCTGGCTGTCCATTCGTAAAAATCCAACAGCACTCCAGATCCATGAAGCGGATTATCCTCATATGTTTCGATTATTGCGCCTTGCGAATACATTGAAATGGTCTTATGTATTTGGTGGGGAGCGTGGGAGTGGAAAGACTCAATGGACCCGTGCAGCCTTATCTCTTTTACCCGCATCTACCTCAATCGCTATCATAGCGGAGAATGATGAAATGCATATGCAGGAATTATTTCCAGAGCGTCTCATTTCTCAGTATATTGTCAATGATGTCATAAATTACACACAGTGTGCCGCATCCATCTTGCGGGATAATTCCGATTATGTGGTGTTTCAAGAAGTGCGTGATCATGCGATTGATGATCTGTTTTTAATTTTATCTAGTTGTTCGCGGGTATTAACAACTCTGCATGTGAAAAGTGCCATGCTTATGCCACAGCGAATGTTGCAACTCTCTCGCCAGAAAAACGATGCACATCTGCTTACAACCATCCATGATTATGTGCAGCTTTGCATTGTTCCAATGGCACAGGAAATCAAGGGAAAGGTAAAACGATGGATCAGTGAGATCGCCATGTTTTGGAATGATGAAGATGGCATGGCGCGAAAGCAGTTAATTTATGAATGCAATGGTCAGCGTGAATGTTTTTATCCATTGCCATTGTATTATCAAAATCTATTGAAAAAACATGATTTATCATTTGAATGGGGTGATTAGATGAATGCAATCGCATTAAAAAAACGACATTTGAGTATCCATACATATGGATATGATTACACGAAGCAGGATTTCATAATAACGGTATCACTGTTTTGTACATTGACGGCCGTAATTTGTTTTTTACATAAACTGAATGTACTGTATACGCTTATTGTTTTGGCAACACTTGTATGTTTGTTACCTTTGCTGATTTCTGGATTTTTTCTTTATAAAAAGGAGAAAGCACGATTTGAAGCTTATTGCCGTTATTTTGAGTATATGAAGATCTATTTCAAGACTTATAAGAAAATAAAGATTGCTTTGGAACATGCAAAGGAGTTATTTCCTGATAGGTCTTTGATGTATGCCTGTATATCAAAAGCGATTCATGAAATCAGTGAAAGTGGAGATTATGCAAAAGCTTTGGCCTATATCGAGAAAGAGTTTCATAATTCTTACTTACGGCGGCTTCATCAGTTGTTCATCACCGGGGAGCAGCATGGCAGTGATACGGTGTATGAGAACTTGGATTTAATCAATTATGAGGCATGGAAGGAGGATATGCGTCTTCATCAAAACCGCAAGCGTGTCTTTCGTTATATGTTATATGGTATGACTTTGTTTGCGTTGGCACTTTCCTATTATGGAGTTGCTATGTTTGCGGATAGTGCAGCGATGATTTATCATGATTCCAAGTATCAACTCTATACTTTTTTAGATGTAGAAGGAATCCTTTTGTTGTTTATGCTTATTTACACTTCGTTTGTAAATAAAAAATGGATAAGGAGTGATGATTGATGCGCCTTTTAAGACTGTTGTTTTATGAGAATATGGATAAGTTCGCTTATTTCTTGCATGAGGAGGAACAGGCTAAATATTGGAAATTGAAACTGATTTGTGCCTGTATTCCCTTATGTGGCTTGGGGGTAATGGTTGTGCGAGGGAGTTTTCATCAGGTGGTTTGGCTGCCGTTTTTCATGTATGCCGGATATAAGGTGCCCTATTTCATGCTCAGTATGCGACACACACAAAACTGTAACGAAGTGGTTGCGGCAATTCCGTTGTGGGTCAATCAACTATATGCACTCATTGAAAAAAATACCATTCATAATGCGATAGTAAATTCACTGGATGAACACACACCCGCTGCGATAGGTCAAGATTTGACTTACTTGATTGAACAGATCACGCTTCATCCTGATAATAAGGATGCCTATATTGGGTTTTTAGCTCGTTATCAGATTGAAGGATTTATGGATATCATGTTAAAGCTCTATGAGTTTCGTTCCTTATCAAAGGAAAAACTAAAATATGAGATGCGCCATTTAAATGAGTCATTGGGTAAAATAGAGGCAATGAAACGGCAAAACAGATTTCGCAATGAAGTGTTTTTCGGCGATACATGTACATGCTTTATCCTTTTTATCCCTTGTGTTTATCTGACGCTTATTTCATTGATGCCTTCTTTATTTACGGTATGATGTATGCATAAATTATTAGAACAAAGCAGTGAATTGATATTGACGCTGCTGCTCGTTACCCCTTTAATGCTTACCTTTTATTTATTTGTGACAAGAATGCATGAGATCGGAGGAGGATTATGGAATTAAGTGTAGAAGAAGCAATGGATTTGATTTTGGAAATCATTGGATGTGGTATTGTAGTGACGCTGTTGGCGCTGTGGCTTCATCATTCGCAGTTTATCACTATTATGGAAAGGATGATATGATGGAATTAAGTGTAAAAGTTTCGGCAGGTTTATTGCTTGCTTTGAGCGCAGCTATGAGTGCGAGTGCGCAGTTTGTTGTATGGAATGACATGACGGGTGATTCTCTTCATGATGCGACCGATTTTTATCAAGAAGAACGCATAGAGGTGAATCCTAACTTAAAGGAAATCACCTTCCCTCAGATAGCAGCTGAAAATCAGCGATTGGCATTGCATGAGGAGTATGATGCATTGAGTTGGGCAAGCGCAGTCGATGAACAAGATGGTGATATTAGTGCGAATATATCAGTTTACGGTTATGTGAATACTGCCCAAAAGGGGACCTATGATTTACGTTATGTTGTTCGCAATTCTTATGGCTTAAAAGACTCCAAACAGATACGAGTCATTGTAGATTAGCTAGGTAACACTTTATGAAAATCAGTATTAGCGCTGCGGTTTCTTTTGTGTTTATCACTTTCTGTACTGTGCTGTTTATCTACTTGATGAATTTTGCTTTGATGATACAAAAGGTAAATGCGGCTCATTACGCAACCGTTCATGAAATCGAAAATAGTGATTTCTCTCCCTATGTAATTGATCAAAGGCTTGCGAATGCTCCTTATGCGACAGAAATTACGGAGAAAACCATAAAAGAGGATCTGCGCATTTATGAAGTAAAAACGCGTGCACAACTGCAAATCCCGATATTGGGATATCAAAGGGAATATGTGAAGGAAAGCATTGCTCGCTGACGATAAAATAGAATGTTCAGGAAAAAGGGCGCAAAGACTCAAAAATAGATAAAAAAGGCATTACCGGTTAAATAGAGTTCATTCTCTTGATGAAAAAACAGGAATTAAGGCAGAATGCGGCGGCTCTTGTGATAAAAAATAACCGTTCTTATCAACAAAAATTGTAAATGAAGAAGAAACGTGCTATAGTGAAACTATCAATAAGGAGGATTTTGTATGAATCAGTACCCATCTTTACAAGGCAAGGTAGTTGTTATCAGCGGCGGAACACGCGGCATTGGTTTGGCTTGCGTGCAAGGTTTTTTAGCAAATGGCGCTAAGGTCGCATTTTTGGGTTCAAGACAAGAAACAGTTGATTCGGCACTTAAGCAGTTCAACATGGAACAGCGCAAGGATTCGATTCTTGGCTTTTGTCCCAATTTACAAAGCGAGACAGAAATTAAGGAAATGTTGGATCAGATAGTGGATACATGGGGTAGCGTGGATATTTTAATCAATAATGCAGGCGTATCCGATGCGAAGTCGATCTATGAATATGATGATTTGCATTTTTCAGAAGTTATGAAGATTAATGTAGATGCAGCATTTCGTTTAACTCGTCTATGTGCTCCAATGATGAAAGAAAAAGGAAAAGGAGCAATCATTAATACAAGTTCTATGGTATCCATCTATGCTCAACGCTCGGGCAGTGCTTACCCTACCAGTAAATTTGCGGTGAATGGGATGACAAAAGCATTGGCAAGAGAATTAGGCAAGGATGGTATTCGAGTGAACGCAGTTGCTCCAGGCATTATTGAAACAGATATGGTAAAGGCGTTAGATGCAAAAATGATTCAGGCAATGGCGGCTAATATACCTTTACAGCGTTTAGGAAAAGCAGAGGACATTGCGGATGCGGTCTTATTTCTAGCCAGTGATGCGGCTGCCTATATTACAGGAGCGATCCTTTCAGTTGATGGAGGATTTGTCGGCTGATAAACAATTTGTATCAAACAAAAACATGAATGCGCTTTGCAATCATGTTTTGTGTATGATGATCAGAAATGATGTTACTTATCATCAAGGACAGAGGTGCAATGCGGGCAACGTGATGCATCCGCCGCGATTTGTGATTTACAATATGGGCAGCACTTTGTATCAGGTGCTTGTTCAGAAATCTCTTGTTTGAATGGCTCAGATAATTTATTGATGGTTTTTACCATGAAAAAGATGACAATTGCCATAATCAAGAAATTTAGAATTGCGGTGATAAAAGAACCGTAATTTAAAGTCGCGGCACCACTTTCTTGTGCTTGCGCCAAGGTTTCATAGTTATTCCCATCCAATGCGATAAACCAGTCGGTGAAGTTGATACCACCGGTAATTAGTGTTACAATCGGCATGATGATGTCATTGACGAGTGAATTGACAATCTTCTGGAAGGCACCGCCAATGATGACACCAACAGCGAGTTCCATCACATTACCGCGCATCACAAAGATCTTAAACTCATGTATAAATTTTTTCATATGAACCTCCTGATCTGTGTTCTATTTCTTATTTTAACATGATTTTATGGGGAAGCATAGTGGTATCTTCATCTCGCTCATCACTTAGGCAAGCGATACGATCAGATGCGCTTGGGATGCGTGGCTCACCACCTATATCCAGAATAAAAAAACATTATGTATTGACTTAGAGTATACTTCATGTTTTATAATACAACCAAGAACAAGGAGGACACATGTATGGCAAAAGCAAAAGTGTATATGAGTAAGGCAATTACACCGGAAGCAGTGATTCGCTTATATGAGGCATTGAATGTAAAACTGGAAGGTAAAGTCGCAGTAAAACTGCATTCTGGAGAAGTAGGCAATCAAAACTTCATCCGTCCTGATTTCTTGAAGCCGGCTATCGATCATGTGCAGGGAACCATTGTGGAATGTAATACTGCATATGAAGGGAAGCGTAACACAACCGAGGCGCATTGGGAAACAATGAAACTGCATGGTTGGAGTGAGATTGCAAATGTGGATATTATGGATGAGACAGATGAAATAGCATTACCGGTTGAAGGTGGTTTTCATTTGAAGGAAAACTTTGTCGGTGAGCATTTAAAACGCTATGATTCCATGTTGGTATTGTCTCATTTTAAGGGGCATCCAATGGGCGGTTTTGGCGGTGCGCTGAAGAATATTTCCATTGGAATTGCATCTGCACACGGTAAAGCTCATATTCATGGCGCGGGAGTTGCGGAGCATATTTGGTCCGCTGATCATGACAGTTTCTTGGAATCAATGGCAGATGCAGCACAAAGTATTGTGAACTTCTTCGCTGATCGTATTGTCTATATTAACATTATGAAAAATATGTCTGTGGACTGTGATTGCTGTGCAGTAGCGGAAGATCCGAAAATTGGTGATATTGGCATTTTAGCTTCTACGGATCCGGTTTCTTTAGATCAGGCATGTGTTGATTTGGTATATGCGAGTGAAGATCCGGGTAAAGCGCATTTATTAGAACGCATTGAATCACGCAATGGTGTGCATACCATTGAGGCTGCGGCGAAGTTAAACCTTGGCACCCGTGAATATGAATTGATTGTTTTGGAATAAAGATAGATTGATTTTTATAAGTACAAACTTGAAATAATTTTAACCGTGTATTTCCTGATATTGGGAATACACGTTTTTTTTATACAAAGATTAGGATCAGTGGAAAAGATAAGTGAAGCGTAAAAAAGCATTCAATGAGAATGAATTGCATGGGTCGCAATTAAGTAGAATAAGATATGAATCATGGTCTTTGTAACAGATAGTATTTAAGATAATAGGAGATAATTTATGAAGTAAAAATGTTTTAATTTCTCGTGTTTTATTGTATATTATAGAAAGAATAAATGAAGAAAAGAATGGATTCGTGTGCAAAAGCGGGAAATGGAGTTGTGGGCATGCTTAGAGGAAGTCGTATGATATTAGCGATGCTTTTATTATTTTTGACAGGTGCTAGCATTTTGCTGTTGTATCATTTACCCTATTTTAATGATCAAGTAACTTCTTTGTCAATGATCCCGCCTTACCATATGTATGGAATGGTGATAAAGAGTGATCATCATTCTATTATTTTACAAGATTGTGAACTCATGCTGCATCATTTTTATATTAGGCAACCAAATACTGAAATTCAGATTGGTGATGTTGTCTCATTTCAATATGTGAATTATGAAGCGGATGATGAAATATATCCTGAGTGTGAATATGAAGTGGTAAATTATGATATTGTACATCCATTTGAAGATGCGTATCAGATTCCGCCAGATTGGCGGGACCATGGTATATTTAGCAATTCTTATACCAATGCCTATCAAAAATTAAAAACAATGTCTTTAGCAGAAAAAATAGGTCAATTGTTGCTGGTACGATATCCTGATACAAATCAAGCAGAGATTTTATCAGACTATCATTTAGGTGGCTATTTATTTTTTGCCAAGGATTTTACCAATAAAAATGCGGCCGAGGTACAAGCGATGATTGCTTCTGTTCAAGCGGAATCGGATATTCCGTTGCTCATTGCAGTAGATGAAGAAGGTGGCAGTGTGGTTCGGATTAGTAGTAATCTTTTATTAAGATCAGAGCGTTTTCAAAGCCCCAGTGAGCTTTTTCAAATAGGTGGATTTGAACAAATAATGTTTGATGCTGTTGAAAAAAACAGGTTGCTGGCAAACTTAGGTATCAATTTAAATCTAGCTCCTGTTGTGGATGTTGCAGCGGAAGAAACAGATTATATGTATGAGCGAACCTTGAAACAAGACAGTGATTTGACTGCGCAGTATGCGGAGTTAGTGATTAAAGCCAGCAAGGGAAGTGGCGTCTCATACACATTGAAACACTTCCCGGGTTATGGCAGTAATGCAGATACACACATTGGCAGTTCAATGGATCATCGTAGTTTTGCATCCATTAAAGAGAAGGATTTACCCCCATTTGAAGCGGGTATCCAATCAGGTGCGGAATCAGTATTAGTATCTCACAATGTGGTTACCAGCATGGATGATGAAAATCCTGCCAGTCTATCACCGCTCATACATGATTATTTGCGTAAGCAACTTTCCTTTACAGGGGTAATTATAACCGATGATATTGCAATGGGAGCATTAGGGGATGTGAAGGACATTTCAATCAAGGCTGTGTTAGCGGGAAATGATCTGATCATCACTACGGATTATGAAGATAGTTTTCAATCAATCTATGCTGCTGTAAAACAAGGAGTAATTGATGAAGGAATGATTGATAAAGCTGTTTTTCGTATCCTTGCTTGGAAATATGAAAAGGGTTTACTGTCAAAAACGAGTGAATTAGAGAATGTGCTTAGTAAATAAAGTGAATTATTATAATTGTTTTTTATCATATTCTGAACTTGACTGAGAGGAGTCAAGTTTTTTTCAATTACCTGTACTATGGCTGAAATAAAAAATTTACAAAATTTGTAAATATGCTATAATTAAAATAGTCAAGGAACGAGATACATAGGCAGGAAGGATCAATGAATATGGAATTAACAAAAAAGCAAATGAAGATGTATGGCTTATCTATTAGAACAAATCGCTCTTATAATCTTGAAACAGCGCAAGCGCGAAAATGGACACAGAATCTATTCTGTGAAAGTATTTGTTCGGTGAATACATTGATTAATATTGAAAAAGGCGGAGCAGGACGTTTCGAGGATACTTATGCTGAATTAGCGAAGAAATTAAATCTGCGTCTCATGTACAATCCAAACATGAATAAAAGGGTTTATTATTATACGAAATATATGTATGAAGGCGTCGAATATTATGACTTAGCTAAATTGGAAAAATATAGTGAGAAATGTTTGACGATGCTAGAACCCTATAGGGATTGTCTGTGGTATGGGGATCTCTATCGTGCTGTGCAGGCACTGGTAGAGCATTATTTGAGACAACAGTTAGTTTCAAAGGACAAGCGTATATTGTTATCAAAGATGATTGGAGAATTTTCTAAGCGATGGGATGATCTATTGAAGTCAATTATATTTTGTTCTGCGTTTCATGATCTAGGCAGTGAAGAATATAAAATGTGGTTTAATGAATTTAAATTGGCGAATAACCGTGCGGCTTGTAATAAGGTGAATACGGTGATGTTTTATGTGGCGAATGAATATACAAAGAGACTACAAAACTTATATAAAGTATTGGAAATGGAATGGGAAGAGAATAAAAACTACATCAGGCTAATTGATATGTATAGTTCAACGGTAGTATTTAATAGTTTTTATGATATAACAGAGATTGATGAAGTAAAAACCAAAGTTGAGGAAATATTGGCAAAAGGATGCGTACCTGATTATAAAGAGGCAGAGTGCAATTATAATATGGGAATGGCATATTATCGTTTGAGACAATATGATAAATCGCTGGAAGTTATGAGAAGAACGGCTAAAATAAGGCCTGCCTTCATATTTATTGCTCATATGCAGCGTAAATTAGGTATACCCGTTAAAATTGAAACTTATAGTGATGATGAATTAAAGCGCTTTACAGGCGATATAAAGGGAATATACAGGTATTATGATGAAATTGGAAAAATATCAGCTGTAAGATCGGAAAATTTCCTCATGAAAAATATTCTGCCGATATTGAATCCAACTGAAAAAATAATCGTAGAGATAGTAAGAGAAGAATTAGAAATGTTAATAGATGAGACTAAGCATTATAAAGATTTATTGATTTTTAATAAAAAAGTTAAACAATTAGGATCTCGTGGTGATGAATCATGAGATTTTTTTATGATTCAGGCCTCTATTTTTGGTAATTTATTTT
>JAAWON010000016.1 GCA_022799495.1 Erysipelotrichaceae bacterium
AACTCACAGCTGTGAGTTTTTTTGTATTTCGGGTAGGAACTGTGGTATTTCTAATACGCAAACGTGACGATATCCATGCATATCTCATGCAGATCCATTCGCCTACCACCACATTACCCCATATCCAATCATTGGCCTATCCGATAATAGGGATTTTACGAAATAGAGGCATCTGTCTTTCCCATAGAATCACGCGGCAAAGCATTTCCCCACTGGCATAAATATGATATAATAGACAAAGAGGTGAGCAAGGTGAAAATAAAACGAATTTCGTTCATTATAAGCCTGCTGGTACTGTTTGGTGTATGTTTTACCATCATGAATCGCCATTATGATGAATTGGCACGTTATCCTTATGTGACAAATGAGAACAGAGATATCTTACTGAAGCATTTATCCAATGAGGATATCAATTATATGATTTCGCAACAGTTAAAGCCGGAACAGTTTCTGCCTTTTATTGAGACGGAGGGTTTTACGATTCGTAATGCGCATTGGTATACCCGTGCCAAAGAGATACAGGATGATTCCAATGAGGTGATTGTATCCTTTATCAATGATTTTCGTTCGCGTTTGGATTATGTCCATTTAGATACCTTATTACAGTCATATTCCTATGCGACCCTGCGTACATTTTATGAAGAGGATCATCGCTTTGTGGCAAATGCATTGATTAAGAGTGACCCCTCTGCGCGTTTGGCTTTAATTGATGCCCATGAAACTTTGTATCGTTATGAACCCAAGGATCTGGTAGTGATTGAAGAATTGCCTCAGGTGTCTTTGGTCGAAGGGAAGAGCGAGGTGCTGATTCGCAAGGAAGTGCTCGATCCCCTTTATGCATTGTGTGCGGATATTTCCGAGGTAAACGACAAAACATGCGGAAATATGATTCTGGTGGCCGGTTATATCTCCTATGAGGATCAGCAGCCATTATATGAAAGCATGATGTTGAAGTATGGTAAGGACGAGTTTCGGCGTTATTGGGATTATCCCGGACAAAGCGAATTTCAGTTAGGATATACGGTGCGTTTTCAGCCGGCCGGACAAGAAGAAACGCGTCTGGATGATACACAGGTAGTGGCAGAGGCACTCACTAAGGAACATGCGCAACAAAGCGAGGAAGAGCGTTTGGCCGCATGGCTCAAGGAACATGCTCATGAATATGGGTTTGTGGTACGCTATCCCGCAGAGAAGGAAGAAAAAACCGGCAAAGCATATCAGCCTTTTACACTACGCTATGTTACCAAAGAGGTTGCTAGTCAACTATATGAAAAGCAGTTAATCTTGGAAGAATACAAAATTGAGATAGAATGATGAATGCATTGTATCATTTCACGATTATGAAGGTAAAGGAGTAGGTTTTATGAAAACATTTGCACAGCTGCGGGAACAGTTCCCGCTGTTTCGCTATTGGGGCTATCGTATTGAAACCACCCCGCACCAAATATGTTTCACTTATGATTTTGAGATTGTTGGATTGGCCCAATTTCATCCAACTTGGACAATTGATCGCATCCATGTGAAGGATTTCGATGAACAGGATGAAATCATTCAGAAGTTGGTGTTCTCGATTGGTATGGTGGAATTGTCCAGTTATTGGAAGATTACTTGTTCACCGGTGGTGGAAATCATGGGTGCCAAATTGGATGAGCAGCAGTTGATGTGGTGGAAAAAACAGTACTACTGGGGATTGGGAGAATTTTTCTATACGAATGGAATTCAGACAGATATGAGCGATTTCATGCACCTGAAAAGTTTGGGCAATGCATTTGCGCATACGAAAGGAACCAAAGCGTTGAATGGCTGTTTGATTCCGGTTGGGGGAGGCAAGGATAGCATTGTAACGATGGAACTGTTAAAACATTTGGATATGCCTCAATACTGTTATATCATCAATGGCCGAAAGGCAACTGCGGACAGTGCTCGTATTGCCGGTTTTACGAATGATTCAGTGGTATTAGTCAAACGTACATTAGACCCTAACATGTTAGAATGCAATCGCCAAGGATATCTCAATGGGCATACACCATTTAGCGCATTGGTGGCTTTTTCCGCAACGTTGTATGCTTACTTAAACAATCTACGCTATGTGGTGTTAAGCAATGAGGACAGTGCGAATGAAAGCACTGTGGCAGGGACAATGATTAACCACCAATATTCTAAAAGTTTTCAATTTGAACAGGACTTTCAAATGTATGAACAAGCCTATATCAATTCAGGCGTTTCATATTTCTCTTTGTTAAGAGGGTGGTCGGAACTTCAAATTGCCGCTGAATTTGCAAAACATGAGCAGTATCATGCGGCATTTCGCAGTTGTAATGCCGGCAGTAAAGAGGACATTTGGTGTGGCAACTGTCCCAAATGCCTATTCGTTTATTTGATTTTGGCACCTTTTCTCAGTGCGAAGCAGGAACAAGCGATCTTCAAGGAGGATCTGTTGGAAAAACAAGAGTTATGTGATACATTTGAGAAGTTAATCGGCTATCAAGCGGAAAAACCCTTTGAATGCGTTGGTTCACGGGATGAAATCAATACTGCCATCTGCATGCGCATCGCCCAAATGAATGAGCAAAAACAGGAACTGCCATTTTTACTGAGGCATTATGTGACTTTGCCGCAGTATCAACAATATAAGGATCGCGGGAATCCTTATGCACATTATTTCAATGAGGAGAATTTGATCCCTACGCCGTTTTTGCACTTGGTAAAGGAGTGAAGTGAATGCCACCGATTATTAACTATTTAAAAGATAAGCGCGTTGCGATTCTCGGCTTTGGTAAAGAGGGAAAATCTACGTATTCCTATATTCGCCGTTATCTTCCGAAGCAACCGTTGACAATCGCTGACCAACAGCCAATTCACGATTCATTGACCTATGTTGATCTGGTGATCGGTGAAGATTATCAAAAACTCGATGGCTATGATGTCATTATGAAAAGCCCCGGAATTGTCATGCATGAAACCTATGCGCCGGGAGTGCTTGATTCTCAAACGAATTTGTTTTTGAAATATTATGGCAAACAGACCATTGGCATTACCGGTACGAAAGGTAAGAGTACGACTGCCTCACTGCTATATCACATCATAAAAGAGAATCAGCGCAAGTGTGTGTTGTTAGGCAATATTGGCAAACCGGCATTTGATGCATTGGATCAGTTGGATGAGGATACAATCGTTGTTTATGAACTATCTTGTCATCAGTTGGAATTTGCTCATTATGCGCCACACTATGGTGTCTTGCTTAATATTTTTGAAGAACACCTAGATCATTATGGCAGTTTTGAACGCTATGTGGCAGCTAAGGAACAGATATGGCGCAATCAGAGTGAAACGGATCATTTGATCATAGAGAAGAGTTTGATTAAATCAGAAATAGCGGCACAATGTTTCAGCGCATCTATGCAGGATGAAGCATCTGATCTCTATGCGCAGGAAAACAGTGTATCGCTCATGGGAGAACATTTTGTGATTGATTCAGCCGCAACAGCTCTGTTGGGTCATCATAATCGTTATGATATAGCCATTGACTTATATCTGGCACATTGCTTAGGGATTGCGTATCAAGATGCACTTGCGGCACTTGTCACCTTTGCGCCTTTGGCACACCGCTTACAGTACATTGGTGAATATCATGGAATCACATGGTATGATGATTCCATCTCTACAGTGTGCGAAACAACCATTCAGGCATTACAAGGATTGAAGCATGTGGATACATTATTGCTAGGTGGAATGGATCGTGGCATTGATTATACACCGCTGACAAGTTATCTCAATGAACATCCAATCGCAAATATTATTGTGATGTATGAAAGTGGTGAGACTTTGGCAAAACAGTTGTGTGTTCCTTATACAAAAGTAAAGGACTTGGAAACTGCGGTTACGCTGGCAAAGCGAATTACCAAGCCTAAAGGGATCGTGCTGTTGTCACCGGCAGCCGCAAGTTATGGTCATTTCCGTAATTTTGAAGATCGCGGTGATCAATTCCAACAATTACTGAAACAATCCGTAAAATGATACGGTAGGGGAGTCCTTCGCGATGCATCATCGTGAAGTTCTTTTTTTTTATGTCATTTCATACAATTTTGTAGAGGTGAAGAAGATGAAACTATACCGAAAACAGGCTGCTTTGTTATTTGGAGCAGTTGCGGTGTTTTCTTATTTCAGCATACGTTTTTTTCCTGCTCAGGAAAAAGAACAGGAAAGCATTACCGTAATGGAAACGACAAAACAGGAACAAATTCAAATTTATGTACTGGATTATGAGAATACCCTCATCCCGATGAATCGAACGATTGAACCGGGCAAATCGACTGAGGAAAAACTGCGAATCATGGTAGATGCCATGTGTGCAGATCAGGTGAAGGGAGATTTCAGTGGTGTACTGGCAAGTGGCACCCAACTGGAAAAAACAGAGTTGAGTGGAACGGTGGCGAAGTTGTATTTCAATGAGCAGTTTGCATCCTATGAACCAACGCAGGAATTAAAGGTGCTGGAGGCAATCACATGGGGGGCAACACAGTTTCCCCAGATCAATGAGGTAGAACTATATGTCAATGGGGAGCGGCTGCGTAAAATGCCATTGGCACAAACACCGATCCCATCTGTTTTGAATCGCAAGTTGGGCATCAATCATTTTGAATCAGCCAGTGCCTCTTTGAATGATGCACATACCATTTTGGTGTATTATACGAAAGATATTGATGATTCCCTTTATTTTGTGCCAAAAAGCAAGCGCATCGACGGTGATCCGAAAGATATGGAAACCGTAGTCAATGAAGTATTGAAAGATGTATCAGCTTCAATGAATTTAAGTTCACCTTTGTATGATGAGCGCATCAAGGCGGTAGAACTGCCACATGTGGAGGATCAAACACTTGTTGTTAATATGAGCAATACATTATTAGATAGTGATCGCTGTGCGAAACAGCGTGCTTATGAAGCATTGGTACTTTCATTGGCTGAAAACTTTGAAGTAGATGCAGTACAGGTTTATGTCGATGATCAAGTGGTTTCCCTACATGGCTCCAATGAGGAGGCAGTATCGGTATCCTCACTTTATTATAATCCGATTCCTTTTTAATCTTTCTGTTTTATCGAAGCACTGTTTTGTGGTAGAATAATACTATAAGGTGGTGTTGCGATGAAAATCGTCGTAGTCAGTGATTCCCATGGACGTGATGAGCGTCTTGATGAAATACTATTGAAGGAAAGCGATGCGGATTGTTTCATCCACTGCGGTGATATTGAAGCACCTGAAGATGCTTATCCTATGTTTCATATTGTAAAGGGGAACAATGATTTCTTTTATACCTATCCCCAGCGATTGATTTTGCCTTTGGCAGGGCATCGGGCAATGGTCGTGCATGGTGATCGCTTTCCTTATATGCGAAGATTGGAACGCATGGTGGAAGCGGCGAAGCAGGAGCGTTGTGATATTGTTTGTTTCGGTCATACACATGTGGCAATGATGGAGCAAATGAATGGTGTGTTATTGTTAAATCCCGGTTCGCTTTGGCGTGCAAGAGATGGCCGTGGCCCTTCCTATGCGATCATGCAGATTGAGGGCGATGCGATTCAGGCAGATATCAAATTCTTAAAGTAGGCTGATGCTTGTCCTTGCGGGAGGTGAGGGTATGAAGCGCAGGCATAGCATTGCTTTGGGGTTTGGTGCCCTGCTTAGTGTGGCATATTTAATATTGGTGGGAGTGTATTTATATGGAGTGATGCAGGAAAATCAAGTGGGGGTGCAGGCTTTGCTTATGGAGACAACGTTGCAGGATTTGACTCCGCATCTGGCTTGTACGGCACTCGGTGCTCTGCTTATTATCATTGCGTTTTTTAGCAGCAATCTTACGCTTTCGGTGCTTGCATGCTCATGTTTTTTATTAGCGGTGATGTTGGCACTGGGTGATTATTATCAATATGCGATTCTTTGCGCTCCTTCGATTTTATTCGCTTTTATCGGCTGTTTCTTCTGTCATAAACGTAAACTTCGTTTGAAGGAGGAGGCTGAGGAAGAAGCATATCGAGAGTATCATGCGAAAGTCAAGGCGGCAAGTCGACAGAAAAGTATTCAGCGCTTGAATATGGAAAGCGAGAAAATGAATCAGCCGCGGCAACGTCATAATAACGGCAAATCGGCGTCTGCACAGCGCCAGCAGAATTATTATCGTCAGCCCTATGCACAGGCACCTGCGCCGATGCAAAATAATTTTGCGATGCTACAAAACCAACAGCCCAATTACGCTTATCCATATCCGATGAATCCGTATGGTATGGATGCGATGATGCAGATGCCATCACCCTATGATCCTTTGATTATGAATCAAGGAGAACAGGGGGAAACCAATCAAGCATCTATGCAGGGAGAACAAGGTGGTCAGTATCCCACTTATCCTTATCAGCAACAGCGTCCAATCAGTGCAGCAGCCTTTCAAAATCCGGATTATCAGATCACCGGTAGTGAGCGTACTCTTGCCGATGGCTATTTTGATGATTATGGCACTTTCCATCCCGGCAACAGCAATAATTTTTAATTCAACCTTGCATTTAAAAGGATTATTTGCTATTATAATCTAGCGAGTTGTCTATGTAGCTCAGCTGGATAGAGCATGCGCCTTCTAAGCGCACGGTCGGGGGTTCGAGTCCCTCCATGGACGCCATTGGGATAAATATCGGCTTTCTGAATTGATCGGAAAGCCTTTATTTATGGGCTTTTAGTGAAGTCGATATTTTTCTTCATTCAAATTTAACACATTTTCAACACACGTTGCGCTGAAAACGTCATTTACCACTTGTTTTTTATGTTCCGATCCAACATGAGTATAGAGTGATAATGTTGTATTAAAATTGCTATGGCGCATTAGCTCCTGTGCTGTTTTAATATCAACGTTATGTGCGACTAAATTGGTAGAGTAAGTATGTCGTAGCATATGAAAATTGAAATGGATACCTAAGCCTTTGGCGATTGCCTTTACTTCATTGGATAGGCAAGTGGGATTGATATAGTAACCTTCAATATCACATATCACTTTATCATAAGGATTTTCCTTAAACCATTCGATCATATAACGCTTTAGTATATCCGGCATTGGAATGATCGCTTTTGATTTCTTGGATTTCATTTCATGGCTGGCGTAGTATTCTTCTTTCTTTAATCCTTTGAATATCAGTTTCTTATCAATGATGATTTCATTAGTGATAAAATCAAAATCGCTCTTTTCTAAAGAGGCAACCTCACTGATACGTAATCCTGTATAATAGCCGATCCGGATTGCGGCAGCATAGGCATCATAGCGGAAGTCTCTTCTTTCCTCCAATGCAAGAAGTAATGTATCAAAGTCCTTTTCGGCAAGTATGGTCTTTTCCTTTTGTCGATCTTCACCCTTGACAATGACATACCTGATAGGATTATCCTTGATATATTCCGCTCTAACTGCGTAATTCAATACTCTGTTAAGTGTTTTACGGATATTCTTATTTGTTTCTATGCCTTCATGAATACGGCCGTTAAAATACTGCTGAAGTGTTTTATAATCAATGAAGGCAATAGGTAGTATGCCAAGGGTATCTTGAAAATAATGCTTATCCTTTTTGGAATTGTAAAGCGTATTTTCCTGATACTGTATACCTCCAACGGCTATAAATTCATCAAATACCTCATTAAGCGTTTTATCAACTACTTTCCTGATCTTACCGTTTTCTTGGATTTCTGCTTTTATCAGTGTTTCGTGATACTCTGCCTCCTTTCTTGTGGTAAAGCCTCTTTTGGTGTAGTGCTGCGTGATGCCGTTTTCCTTGTAAGTGATAAACACCTCATACACATAACCGCCCTTGGCTTTCTTACTTTCTCTTCTTCTGATACTCATAATACATTCCTCCTTTATAGTTTGTTTGTGTTACACGCTGTAAATATGCTATAATAGGAGTGCAAACAAAAAACGTACTCGCAATATGCTTAAGTTTGCACTTGGCATCCCTATTCGCCGTAGGGGTGCTTTTTTATTCTTTATTTTTAGAAAAGTAATCAAGTTGATCATAAAATTTCTTTTGTGTTTTTTCATATTCGATAATATCTTGTTCAATTTTAGTTATTTTTTTGTCTATCGAAATAGCACCATGATTATAGCAATCCATAAGATAATCCAAAAGTTTAGGATTAGGCGTAGTTTCACGAAGATTTTCTTCAAGTTTACTAAATTCCTTTTTTTGTTTCTTTAATTCCAATAGTTCATTTTTATTTATTAAATACTGTGCTTTTGACATTTCTCTTGATCTATCAATGACTTGCATAAGTTTATTTCTTTTCAAATCAATATATTCTTCAGGAAAAATAATATCAGGTTTATGTCCATTTAATTTATGACCATTGCTCGAAGATATTATCGCTTCCTCCGCTGGCAAATCATCGAATTGGTATATGGCATATACATCATCCTTTTTTCTTGATGTGGCATAGTAAGAGAAAAGGGTATCAAAAAATTTCCCAATATACGGTGATGACAAAAATTCTATAATAGTATCATAAATATCTAAATAGTCATCATCATGGAAAATACTTTCTAAAGTAGTAAGCACATCACTAGGTATACCTGTAGAAATAGCTTTTTCTCTCACAGTAGCATCGACACTAGGTTCATCACTTAAACCGAGAAGATAATCTACCGAAATGTTTAAGCCCTTAGATAAAGAAACCAAGATTTTACTTGTTGGATTATCCCTTGTACCACTAATAATTTCACTTAATGTTGTTTTAGTAATCCCAGTTCTTTTACATAATTCTGCATTAGATATTCCTATATCTGCCATTTTATCAGCTATTTTTTCACCTAATGTCAATTTATTTATTTTCATAGTTTCCTCCTATACAGAACTAATCCATAATTTGTTCTGTGCATAGAACAACCATATATAAAATTTCATGGTCATTCCTATATAAAGAATTTTTGCAATATCAATATATTTTTGTGATATCATTTTTATAGAACTCATGTCGTTGTTGTTCTGCTTATAGTATACCACTTATATGAGAATCAAGCAACAACAAAATTAAAGGAGTGATGAAAAAATGAGAAACAATGAGTTAAGAGATTACGTCAAAGGTAAAGGAGTGAAACTGTGGGAGATTGCCGAAAAACTAAATATCAATGATGGGAATTTCTCTAGAAAGCTGCGTAAGGAATTATCAGCAGAAGAAAAAGAGCGTATCAAGGGTATCATCGACGAAATCGTGAAAGAAAGAGAGGAGGAGCAATAATGAGCGAACTACAAATGCTAACGCTTGAACAAGTCGCGGAAATTACTGGCGTACATCGTGATACCGTGACTATGTGGCGTGAAATAGGCATCATCAAAGCTATTAAGACGGGTAAAGGCTATATGTTCTCACAAGAGGAAATACGGCAATTTCAGCGTGATTATAGAGGGCATGATATCAGTAACAAAGTAAAGGCTATTGAAAGCTATAACCTTGTGAATGCAATCCATTAAACATATTGCGAGTGCGTTTTTATAATGGATCTGTAATCCAAATGATGTATGAGTTGTTACGATTGTATATAATTTATTACAATCGTACACAACTGTACATATGTACACCAAGAATCTGTACAAAAGTAACAAAGAAGGGAGCTGAAGAAGGTATGGCTGATAAAGGATTTATACCATTACCGCGTGAAATTGTTAATCTACCAATTTGGAACAATCCAAACAAAGTAAAGCTTTTAATTCTTTGTATGACTAAAGCAAGTTATAAAAGAAGAGAATACACAATAGGTAACCAAACAATCACGCTTGAACCAGGACAATTTATAACTGGAAGGCGTGCTATTGAAGAAGAATTTAATCAAAATATGCCTTGCTCTAGCATGTCTAAAGGTTTGACTTTATTTAGATACTTAGAACAGTTTGAATCGTTAGGAATTTTGAACATCAAAAAAACTAATAAATATTCAGTAGTTACGGTACTTTTTGGCAGTGAGTATATACAGGATTGTACATCAGATGAACAACAAATGAACAACAAAAGAACAACAGATGAACAACAAATGAACACAAACAATAAAGATAACAATATAAACAAAGAAAAAAATATAAAAACATATGCGCATCAAGATGCGCTTGCATCTGAAAAGGATCTCATAAATGAGTTTGAAAAACTATGGGAATTATATCCAAATAAGAAAAGTAAAAGCAAAGCAATGAGATCATACATCAGTGCTAGAAAGAGGAAGAAAGACCCAGTAACCTATGAACAAGTGAAAACAGGTATAGAAGCATATAACAAGTACATACAAGCTAAAGGCTTAGATATGCAATATATCAAGCATGGTTCTACATGGTTTCATCAAGAGTGCTGGAATGATGACTATACCATTGCTAAAAATCCTAAAGTACAAGATAACATACAAAGCAATAACGGATGGTATTAGTATGGGAGGCATAACATGACAAGAGAAGAAACACAAAAGGTGTTAAATCTCATAGATGGAAGTTATAAGAACTTCATTATGGGAAGAGATAGAAGAATAGTATTTCAAGCATGGTGTGAAGCATTACAAAGCCAAGACTTTAAAAAAGTGCATGCAAAAGTGATGGAATGGGTAACCACTAAAAACACACCGCCAGCAATCAGCGACCTTGTAAGTGTGGATTGGAGAAAACGCTATGAATAGCGGACAGATTGATATACAAGCGGAATGTATTGGTACTTTGTCTATTTATCCTAAATTGTTTCAGCATTGTATTATGAAACCTGAATACTTCGACAATGGATACAGGCAGATATTTAATGCCATGAGTGAATGCTACAAAAGGAATAACGAAATTATCGTTTCTGAAATGGCAAAATATAAAGACTTTAATGTTGATCTATACATGAGTTGTGCTAATGTAAGCATATCAAGTAATATCAAGCGGTTTAAACGTGTACAGCATCTTGTAATTGAAGCGTACAAGGAAAGAAGAATTGAAACGCTAGGAATGGAATTAAAAAATCATGCTATCACCTTAGAAGAATACGACAAAGAATATCATAAAATTATTGATCTTGGTATAACAGAGACGAGCAGATTAACACGCGATGAACTGCTAAACGCCTGTAAAGACGATAAGAAAAACATATTCTTTCGTAGATTTAGGCGATTAGGTGCTTTGATGAAACTGAAGGAAAATGATTTTGTAATTGTAGCAGGTTCCACAGGTGGAGGAAAATCAGGATTTGCTTTAAACCTTTTAGAAGATTTATCAGCAAACTATAAATGCCTTTACTTCAATCTGGAAATGGTTTCACAGGAATTAAGACAAAGACTGCTTTCAATCAAAAGTAATTTAACACAAGATGAAATTGTAAGGCTGGATAAATTGCCACAGGATAATCAAAACAAAGTTGTTGATGCCATTAATGAATACGACCAAAAAGAAATGTATATTTATGACAAAAGTCAAACGCTTGATAGAATTAGAGCTCATATTGCTACGCATCAATCAGATAAACACATGATCGTTATAGTGGATCATATTGGATTGATTGGAACAAAATCACGCAATGCATATGAGCGTATGACCGAGATTGCCAAAGAATTGCGTAAATATAGCCTAGACTTTAATTGCACAATCATAGGGCTGTGTCAGCTCAACAGAGATGCCATAAAGTCGAATGATGGCCCCAAGCTATCCATGTTGCGTGATAGCGGTGAAATTGAACAATCAGCAAGTAAAGTGTTATTTGTATGGCATGAGGATGAAGATTATACCCTTGTGCTTGCTAAAAACCGTAGCGGCCATACGGGAGTGATAAATATCGCATACAACAAAGCAACGCAAAGGATGGAGGAAACGATATGAGAAAGTGGCAGATATTTGAAATGCTTACGGGCAATCATGATCTTGATTTCACTGTTTTAATGAAGGCAAAGAAAAAAGACTTGATTGAAGCTATCATTGAGTATGTCATGAAACATGGCAAATAATCAAAACCTAAAGCCCTTTACCAAAGAGAACGCAGCTGAAATGGGGAGAAAGGGCGGCATTGCTTCCGGTAAGACAAGGCGCAAACTCATGATGTTAAAGATTATGCATGAGGTCATCATGGAAAGCGGCGAAAAAGGCGAAAAGTTTCTTGATGAAGTATGGAAAAAAAGAAACGACTTGTTATGATGAAAATGCCACGAAGCGTGAGCGAACCCTGAGAAATTGTATATATTCATGCTTTGGGAAATACTTAGTACTCCGATCGTTGTACTAAGAAAAGTACGACGATAAAATAACAGTACTCTAATAAGAAAATTCCGATAGTAACGATATATGCAAGGTTTGTTATAACGAACGTTAAGCCGCTTTTACAAAACGACGATTAAAAATAAAATGACTGCTTAAGACACGCTTAAACAGTCTGCCGGATCACCAGCTCCGTTGAGGTAATTATACCATAAGCGGAGGTTTAAAAGACATGGATAAAACAAAAGTATCGATCATCAAAGCAATCGCAATGAGCAAAACAAGGCTTGCACTTGATAATGACTATCTGAAAATAGTGATTAAGGCCTTGCAATGGGAAAGCAAGCAAGTACAAGATAGCAAAGTTAGCCGATTATGTATATCCCTAGCGGATGATGTAAAACGGTATATGAATGGTACGTCCAGTGCAATCGTAGACAGTTACACTCTATTCAACGTATTGTACTATCGCTTTGCGCAGCGTCAGCCTATTGCATACTCAATCAACGAAGGTAAAAAAGACGCTTTCGATAAATTCATAGGTCATATACGATATATCATGAGGGATGACGAGGAAGAACGTATCCGGCAAGCGCAGGACGTAATCATGGAATGCAAACAAAAGATCAGTGAAGCACGTGAGGAAATGGAAAGCATCAAAGCGATTGACACATCAGCAATCAAGCTAGAGAATCGTAAAGGCAATGATGATAGGCTGCTGAAATACATGGAGATAATTCAAGATCAGGAAGACAACATCGCCGTATATGAGCTATACATGGTTCTGATGCGCGAGAGAAAGAAACAGAAGCAAGCGTTCATCAATAGCCTTGATCGTGATGATCGATGCTTGTTGATTGACTACATGAATGAAAAGCATTATGAGCATGATGAGGTTGCAAAAGTCTTAACGGATCATATAACCTATTGGGATCAATTTGTTCAAGTGAAACAATAAGCAAAGTGTTTTGAAGCGTGAGCAAACAAAGAGGAAAAGGCAATAACATATTGCAAGCAAATAAACTTTAGGCGTATAATATTAGTGAGCCAAGAGGTAGAGAATGTGTCGCTACACACCCAAGTGGTTAAAAAAAGAGAAGCTGGACCGGACACACCAGCCTTGGCTTATTAATTAATCATCAAGTACATCATAAGCGGTGTGCTTTTATTATGTCATGAAGCAATCGAAGCCATGAGGAAGCCGTGAGAAATTGCAGAGAATGATATGAAAGAGTGTGGAAGTATCATAAAATCGATTTTTATTCTTTTTTTGCAAAGAATAACACTAAGCAAAAGCAACGAAACAGATCAGGAGGTATATTTGTACCCCCTAAGGCATTTCATTGTCAGAACGCTTGTATGGCCTTGATAAAATTAAAATAAAAGGCAATAGGCGTTTACAGCAATAATAAAGCTGCACCTATTGCATGATATTGGATAGGGGCATACTACCCTCCCACGGGGGCGAAAGGCCTTCACGCCGCCGTCTGCACAAATTTTCTCACGATTTTTGATTATGGTATCAACTGAATGGCATCTAATAGTAGGCTAATCATCATAAAAACGCATTATTTTTTCCAGTTTTTCCTATCTATTCCACCGCTCTATTGGCGAAAGTGATGACCGAAGGTAAATACATTATTAAAAGAAAAAGCTCGTCAGAACGCCTAAAATAAGGCGATAGGGCTATGTGGGTGAATGCTTTAAGGCATACCCCCTTTCTCACGCGCGTGTACTTATCGGTTTTCCCTAGGCCACATGCCCGTTCTCCATATAGCAAAAAAATCTTTGAGAATTGACCGGGGGTATTTGATATTAAGCAAAAGAAAAGCCCACAAGGGGCATGATTGATTTGATCTCCGGTTAACGGTCGGAGCTTACCGTTATATGATTTAATACATTGGGTGGGCGATAGTACCACCATCTCATCAGGCATGAGCCCTACACTTGACATTTTCATGCGCGATAGCCATCTTTCTATCCTCAATGCATTAATATTATATGATATCTTTTTGATATTTCAACCCTTTACTGGGCCTTGAAGTTTTATATCGTTTTGCAATTTTCTTATTTCTTCTTTTAATTGGTCTCTTTCTTTTAGTAAGTCCTCATATTCTCTATAAAATGATGCAAAGTGTTTTTGGATTGCCATATGTTCTATACTTTTGAATGCATCGCCGTGTATATCAAAGCGCGCATCATGGCTGTATAATATTCTATTTATGCTTATTGAGCGTAGATCGTTTAACTTGATTACTGAATCATGGTTAATGAATTGAAATTCATCGCTTTTTAATAAATAGAAATCGCTTGTTGATTGGTTATTACTGATTGGATGGTATGCATCGGCATGTAGATTAGGCTTATATGAGAATATTGGTAAAACATATAGTAACCGCTTTCTTACTCCAATGACTACGCCTCTATGTTCGTATGACATTTCAGGAACAAAGTTTTTGCCAAAATCAAATTGATATATTTCACCTTTTTTTACAAGCCAACGTTGCTTTTTACCCATCTTTGATAATGCCCATTTTATTTCAGATTTAGATATCCTTGATATTTCATCACTTCCGTCAAGTTTCCGTATAACATCGTTAGTTTTATTGATGGATTCTAGATATTTCTTATACATTCTTATCTCTCCCTTAATAAAAAAGGATGCAGACGTCTCCGCATCCTTCTAGGCTTTAGCCTAGGTGACCTCGTCGGTCAAAGAAACTCCTTCTAAAGCGGCTTTGTCAGCCAAATATGACAATATAAGTCTATATGTGTCTGTACATATATTACCCTATAGACCCTCAAATGTCAAACATTTTTTTGCACGTAACAGCACACAGCGACATGAGGCGAAACGTAACAGCATGAAACAGGGATATAAAAGGGTATGACATAAATGACAAACCCTCAATGACAATCGTATAGATTCGTTGGCAACATATAAATTCACAAAAAGTTTAATAACAAAGAGAGATACAAAGAGGGTAAACATTATATTTGTTTATCAGGAAACGAATTAAAAGAGTTTAAGGGCAATTCCTTAAATTTAGGAATTGCCAATAACATCAATACTTTATACTTATGGACAGAGCGTGGCGCATTCCTACATGCTAAGTCGTTGAATACTGAATGAACCATAACAAGGAAAATGTAAAGGAAAAGTCACACGCCATATAAGCCCCATACGCGGCGTATAACGGGCAGAAGCGCAGAATGATATAAATATACCAAAAAAGATAAAACGACCGCACAGTGGGCTGTTTGAATCGCTGACAAGGTATTAAAAAGGATGCCGTTATTAACGACATCCTTTAAAATCAATCTTTTGACGGTTCTGTGCTTTCTGTGGTCTCTTTCTGCTTATCTTTAATATCCTTGTATTTGCTAAATATAAACGGCACTATTGCTAAGCCTGTAGTGACAATAAAAGTGAGGACTTGAGTAACCGTGTTAACGCAATCTTTAAACTCCAGTTTATATGGCTCTTCTTGAAATCCTTCAAAAACTAGAGCACTCAAACCGTAGATAGCATTTAAAACAAGAAATATCAGCAAAAATACACAAGCAACTAAAATAGCAGTATAAAAATTAAATCCTGGATTCTTTTTAAGTTTTTCTAATATACACCCATATCCCACAATTGCTATAAGAAGAAATGCCACTGCAAGTATAGAATATGCAAGATTTTCCATTATATCACTCCTCCCCCTTATCAAGATCAGTCATATCAAACGTTACAACGGATTTTCCTGTTTCTTTGTCATTGAATGCTAATTCAGTGTTAGTAAGATTAGCATATTCAATTAAATCGGCAGCAAAAAAGCGGTTGTTTCTAAATTTGTTTGAAATTGATTGTACTGAAGTACCTTTTTCTTTTGCGATCTTTGTTAAAGTAATATCTTTTGTTTCAAGCAAATATTTCAACTTCTTACCTATCATTACTTTCACCTCCAAATACATTATACACCATTAAATGAATTTTGTGTAATACTAAATATTAAACATTCAAAAATAAATCAAAGAAGTTAATAAAAACCATTGACATCTAAACGAAAATCGTTTATAATATACCTGTAAGATAGATGAGGCAATCACAGGAGGTAACAATCATGAACTTAACAAGCAACTACTACCAAGCAGAAAAGAGATACTTAACTCCGGCAGAAACGGATAGCAAAGTAGAAAAGCAATTTCAAGAAATGGAAGAAGTTAAAAGCATGATCCGTGATCTTGAAAACGTGCTTGATGAAATGTACGAGGAAGGGCAGACGGATGATGATATGGAGTGGCAGCTTGAAGAATTGCAATTCCGTTTACAGGAATTGGAAAGCGCCATGATTGGATAATGTTACACTGTGATTGCCTACTATCATAGCAGAAGGGAGGTGCAAAGCAATGACAAGAAATCAGCATTATGCCATCAAGATCATGTTACTGTTAGAGAATGGCATGGATGCAAGCGTTGAATACAATGCATACCGTGATGATCTTGATTATTATCATGGCTATAAAGATCAGATCAGCAGCATCAGCATTTATAATAGTAATAGTGACGAAGAAGCACGAGAAGTATTCAACGCTATTGTGAAGGAAATTAAAAGCATGAAAGGGCAGAAGGAGGATAACCAAACATGAGCAATGAAGAAATGGCGCTGAAGCTGAATGAGATCAGCAAAGCCAAAAAGCAGTATAACAAACTGAAAGCCAAGATTGAGCAGTTACAGGATGATCTCAAACAGGAAATGATCAATCGAGGACAAGAGGAAGAAATCATAGGCGATTACACGGTACAGTGCATCTCATATGATTGCGCTCAGTTTGATATGAACCGGTTCAAAGAAGAACATGGCCGACTATATAAACGTTTTGCAGTGCCTACCACACGCAGACGTCTTACAATTCGATAAAGAAAAGCATACAGAGAGCAAAAGCCCTTTGTATGCCACACGCTGCGGCTTCCTGATGCGCCAACATCATAGAAGGAAGTCACGGCGTTATAATAACATAATTAAATTAACGGTACAATAAAGGAGACGTTTAAAATGCCAAGAATAAATATGAATAATGCAATTAACAGTACAATAGGTAAAATTGATTCACGTTATGATCTTAGTTATGGCGACGTTCTTGAATTAATGGAAGATAATGACAAGTATAACATCGTCAATAATTCTTTCAGATTTGGATACATTCAAGGAATGAAAGCAGCAAAAGCTGAGATGAAGAAAAGGAGAGTAGAAACCAATGGATAATAAAACGATTACCGGTATGAAACTGGTTCAGTACCCTAATTTAGTGATAGCACATAAATGTGGTTGGAATATTGATGCCTTAGCATGTGGCGCAGAGGTGTCAAGAGAAGTTATGATTGGTGTATTAAACGGTGATGATGATCTTACGCTTAGTGAAAAGGTACACCTTGCCAATTACATCGAAATAGATTACCGTGTACTATTTGCTCCAAGGATAAGTTACATAGACACGAGAAAGCCTAAATGGGCGTTGTTTATTCAAGAGATGGATAAAATGTACGCCGATGTGTTAAATGCTTTAGGTGGACGTGAAAAACCATGGAGATTGCGGAATTATGAGGAAATAAAAAGCATTATGAGCAAGACACAATTTATATGGTATGTGCATCTGCTTTATGCCAAACGTGAACTTAAATTAGCATATCATGACGTTTGCTATAAGCCCAAGGTTAGATCAAAGCCGACCCGGTGTAAAGGTAGTACAGCTAATAATATAGATCGCTGGAATGAGGAAGCAAGAAAGCACAATACTAAAGTCTATACAAGGCGCTTCAATAAAGAGCCGAAGGATTACGAGGAAGTCAAGACATGGATAAACAGCATGGTAAAGGAAAATGATGCTAAGGATAGCGGCTATACTGTATTGCCCTACTTGGGAGAGGTTCAATAATGGCAAAGATAGAGATACATAGGAATGCTGTTAAAAGTTTTATCTATTATGATCTTGAAGATAATAGTATAAATCTTTGCATTGGCATACATGACGATATGATCGACGTATTTAGATTTGCTTATGCTGAAATGAAGAAAAGGAATTGCTTCAGAGGATTAAGCGAATGACATTGATTGTTATATGGTCTCTGTGGACGATGATATATCAATGGCTATTGATCGGTATTGATACGCTTAATTATTGCGATGATCCGGATTACTTTAACCAGCTAGACGATCTGAAATAGACCAAAAAAGCACCTTATGCGAGTGCTTTTCAATAGATAAGGGTTCTTTAAAAACATGCGACTTTCAAATAATGGCTTTGCTATGGGCTGAAAGCATATAAAACGCAACACATTTTCAACACATAAATAACACAAAACGTGCCATATACGTAACGACACGTAACGGCACGAAATAGTCATAAGTCCCCTATTTTAGGGCATATAACAGCGTGTAACGATATGTAGCGACATGAAATAAAACGGTTTTTTTGCCCTCCATGGACGCCATTTTGTTAAAAACTCCTGTTTTTCGGGAGTTTTTTCATGTTTGTTACTTGCTTGATCCACAATTTGACCCACAATATATCGGAAAGCCTTTACTCATGAGATTTTAGTGAAATTGATATTTTTGATTCAACAAGTTGCGTTGGAAACATTGGCTACAACTTAATGCTCTAATTTAATATGAGTGAAGAGTGAAAATTTTGTGTTAAAAACACCGTGGTGCATTAATTCCTGTACTTTTTTAATAGCAGTGTCATGTGCAACTGAATAAGTGGAATATGTATGATGCAGACCGATCTTGATTGCATCAGCATAGGCACATAGCGGAATAAACAGAAATAAATGGCGCATGCAGTATCAGGGGGATTTTTTATTTCGTAAGAAACAAGCAAAAAGAAAAGACGCAAGGGTCAAAGTTAACCTGCGACTGTCTTTTTTGGATCAGCAATGAAGATATCGTGAAATGTTTCCCATTCTTTACATTTGTTCTCAAGTAATTTAAAATCAACAGTAGCTTTCAAGTAATTCTTATTGATATGATTGACTTTATCCGTATATATCTTGTTGGCGTATTTTGCTAGTGTTCCATCGTGATACGGTTTTCTTAATAATCGTACTTGATTTTCTAATAGCATTTTATATTTACTGTCTGCTTCGTTTTTTATATCGTAATCTTTTATAACAGAATCAAAAACGGGTATCATGTTGTTGAATAATAACTTGCCCATGAATACATGTTCTTCTTTTTTTATATTGTATCTTGTGATTCTGTATATACAAGGAAAGAAACACTTACGGAGTTTTCCATTATTATAATCAGATTTATCCGGCGAACTAAGTGGTACAAAGTAAAGCAAACCACTTTGATTAGATGGAAAAGCAATACCGATGAATTTCCTCGTTTTTCCATTGGGATGTTCCAAATTAACACGTTTGTCAAATAGGTGTAAATAAGTTATGTACTCGGGAATTATTTCAACAATTCTCATAATTAACTCCTAAAATAAAACGAGGGATAAAACCCTCGCGTTCCCTAGAAGGGATGATTTTTTGATCCCCAGTTAATGGTCGAGGCTTACCGATTTTTTAATTCACACTTTATCGTGGTGAATTACTGATTTAGACATACGTTGTCTACTTATGTCCATACATATAATACACCAAATTGATGCATTATGTCAAACTCTTTTGCATATAACAGCCTATGCAAAAGGTCTGCCTTAATGGACAACTCCTAATGATCCCCGATACGATATAAAGCGTAACTATAACATAAACAGTGTATGATACATAGTCAATTCCAATTCTAACAAAAGGGAAATACATGCAAGAGTAATGATGGCAGTATTAAATTTCTTCATGTATGACCTTTTTTATCCAATTTCATAGATGAAAGTAGAGGTATTATAGCATAATTATGACATAACTTAATAAATAATAGATGACGAACAAAGAAAGGGGATCTACGAAATTGCATTCATTGAATCAGATAATTTATGCTCCCCATATTGTTATCTTCTGATAAGATGCAGCATAGGCTTTCCTAACGGCATTCATTTATAAACCAAAACAAGCGCATCCTACCGGTTGGAAAACTCATGCCAAAGTAACGTAAAGCACAACATAAGGAAACATAACCTGCTCATCCCTCCTTCATAAGCAGTGCTTGTACCGCCATACTAACGCTGATGTCAAGGCATGGAGCGCATAAAGGGAAAACAATGGGAAACTATGGGTTTTGATTGCGTATTAATAAGAATTGTGCTATATTATTATAGGTTTGTGAGAAAGGTTTGAAAGATGGAATCCTATTACAAAGAAATTCTGCATACCATTCGTACCCATATGAGCGAACGCAACTATGAAAAAGCGTTTCGATTGCTGGAGGATGAATTGGCCATGCCGTACATCCCAAAACAAAGTGAACAAGAACTGATTGAACTCTACAATGAATGCCGCAGCGAATTGCGTGCGCAAAAAGGGCAGCGTTCTTATCAGGAAGCAGATTTGGAAACACTTTTATATGGTGATATGGATGAGGCACTCATGGCTGTGGAACTGTTAAAAAACAGCAATCTGCGCCAGCATTTGGATTTGATCGCACAATATTTAAACCGAGAATGTCCCGTTTTAATTCGCGCATTGTTAATTGATGCGATGATGGAACAGGATATTCAGGTGGAGATGCATACGCAGATCAATGGAATGGAAGTTAGTTTCTTGCCGAATTACATTGAACCGGTGATGCAGGCAGAAGGGGCTGTGCTGGCCGCTAATACGCTTTGTGAATGGTTTGAACATGAGGATCCCAGCTTTTTAACAATGTGCATGGAAAGTCTGATTCAGGAATGTTATCTGCATCTGCCTTTCAATATTGCTTTAGACGAGGGGCTGCCTTTAGCGATCGCGATTGTGCATTATGTAAAAAAAGCACAAGATGATATGGCGGGGTTTGAGCAGTTTGTGAAGCAGCATCATTTGGAACAGGAAAACGGCATGGTGCTGTATTTAGCACAATATAAGATCTAATAGCACAAACAAAGCGGCAATAGGATATGCCGTATCGGGAATGAGTAAATACAAAGACAATCAGGAGGTAAGAACGATGCGTTCAACATGGGAATTAAAGGAACATTCTACCGGTATTTTAACAACAACTGTAACAGGAGAAGTGTGGACACAAGCGCAGGCACAGGCATTCAAAAAGATTGCGCAAAAAGTACAGATGCCCGGATTTCGCAAGGGTAAAGTTCCTGCTCATCTATTAAAGCGGGCCGTAAATCCGCAAAGTGTGCTGTATGAAGCGATTGATGCGATCGCAACGGATGCACTGCGTGAGGCTGTCGAAGAACAAAGTTTAGAAATTGTAGGTCGTCCTTCCTTAGACATCGAGGAGATGAATGAGGAAAGTGTAACCTTAAAGTTTGAAGTGGCAATCAAACCGGAAGTAACCTTGGGTGAGTACAAGCAACTCGATGTGAAAAAAGCGGCAGTGACGATCAGTGATGATGAGGTGAATCAGCGCATAAAAGCGATTCAAGAGCGCAATGCGGAGTTTATCATCAAGGATGAGGATGGCACAGTAGAAAACGGTGATACTGCGGTCATTGATTTTGAAGGATTCCAAGATGGAGTGGCATTTGCCGGCGGTTCTGGAAATGATTATCCTTTAGAAATCGGATCAGGTTCCTTTATTCCGGGTTTTGAAGAACAGTTGATCGGCATGAAAGCACAGGAGACAAAAGAAATCCAAGTTACGTTCCCACAAGAATATCAGGCAGAGGAATTGGCAGGAAAAGATGCGACCTTTAAAGTAAGCGTTCATGAGATCAAATACAAAGAATTACCGCAATTTGATGATGAAATGGTCAAAGAACAAAAGATTGAGGGCGTTGAAAGCGTAGAAGCCTTCAAGGAATATACGTTAAATCAACTCAGCGAGCAAAAGGAACAGGAAGCAGATCAAGCTTTCACCAATGAACTTTTGACTAAGATCGTTGAAAATGCGCAGATGGATATTCCACAGGTGATGATTGATGAAGAATGCGATCAAATGATCAATGAGTTTGCCAACAATCTGAAATCACAAGGATATTCATTGGATGCTTATATGAGCGTGACACAAATGAGCATGGAGTCGATGCGAGAGCATTTCTCCTTGGATGCGAAAAATAAAATTTCAGCGCGTCTGGTTTTAGAAGCGATTGCCAAGGCGGAGAATATTGAAGTTGGCGATGATGAGATGGATGCGGAGATGGAGGCGATTGCCGCTCGCTATGGCATGGAATTGGAACAGATCAAACAGTTGATTGCCAAAGATGCGATCGCTTACGACTTGCGTATGCGTAAGGCATTGACGCTGATCAAAGAAACAGCCGGCAAATAAGCATATGCGACAAAGACGCACACGCAGCGTCTTTTTTGACCTATGAGGTAGGAAAGGAGTATGTACAGATGAACGACAATACCAATCAGCAAATTCGTGTGCCTTTGGTTTGTACGCGCGGTGTGATCGTATTTCCGCAACAGGAAGTCATCATTGACGTGGGGCGGAGTAAATCCGTGCATGCGGTGGAGGATGCACAGAATGCATTTGATTCTCATGTGGTACTCGTATCGCAAAAGGATATGGGGACAGAGGATCCAAAACAAGAAAATCTTTATGGTGTGGGTGCTTTGTGTCTGATTAAGCACATTCGCAGAATGGATGGTTATCTGCGGGTGAAGTTTGCGGGTATGCAGCGCGCGCGTATTTTGGAAATCCATGATGAGGATGGATATATGAGCGCTGATATTGAATTGCTGGAGGATGAATTTGGCGATCAGTTAGAAGAAATGGCTTTGGTTCGCCGTTTGGCAAAGCAGTTAGAGAATATGGATGTATTAAATCAAAGCATTCCCAAAGAGATGATTCAAGAATTATCGAAAGGCGTCAGTGCACAGTATATGGCAGATCAGATTGCACAGTTGTTTCCTTTCAGTGTGGAGCGTCGCCAACAGTTATTGGAAGATGTCCACATCAATGAGCGCTTGTTACTGATTCTACAGGAGTTAGAGAGTGAAAAAGAATTATCCCTCATGGAGAATCGCATCAATGAAAAGGTGAAAAACCGCATCGAGGAAGGCCAAAAGGAATACTATTTGCGTGAGAAGATGCGTGCGATTAAAGAGGAATTGGGGGATGTGCCTGATTCCGATAAGGACAGCGATGAAATTCGTCGTCGTTTGGATGAAAATCCCTATCCGCAGGGGATTAAAGATAAGGTAAAGGAAGAATTGAGCCGTTATGAGATGCTACCGGCTGCGAGCGGTGAATCCGGCGTTATCAAGACTTATATTGATTGGTTGATGGCCTTGCCTTGGTGGCAGGAATCCAAAGACAATGAGGATTTAAGTGAAGCACAGCGCATTCTTGATGAGGATCATTTCGGTTTGGAAAAGGTGAAAGAGCGCATCATGGAATATCTTGCGGTCAAACAAATGACCAATTCCTTGAAAGCACCGATTCTTTGTCTTGTCGGCCCTCCCGGTGTTGGTAAGACCTCGTTAAGCAAATCGGTGGCGCGTGCCTTGGATCGTCGTTTTGTGAAGATCTCTTTAGGTGGAGTGAAGGATGAAAGTGAGATTCGCGGTCATCGTCGTACCTATTTGGGTTCGCTGCCGGGACGCTTTATCCAAGGAATGAAGAAGGCAGGAACGATCAATCCGGTTTTCTTGATTGATGAAATTGATAAGATGGCATCTGACTATAAAGGAGATCCGGCCAGTGCCATGCTTGAGGTATTGGATCCGGAACAAAATTCCTTGTTCTCTGACCACTATTTAGAAGAGCCTTACGACTTAAGCAAGGTGTTGTTTATCGCAACTGCGAATTATTTGGAGGATATTCCTGTCGCATTGCGCGATCGTTTGGAGATTATTCAGTTATCTTCTTATACGGAGTTGGAAAAATTAAGCATTGCCAAAGAACACTTGTTGCCGAAGCAACTGAAGGAGAATGGTTTAAAGCCGACTCAGTTGAAGATAGAGGATGATTTGATCCTGCATTTGATTCGCTATTATACACGAGAGGCGGGTGTGCGTCAGTTAGAGCGTACCATCGCAACCATTTGTCGCAAGAGCGTATTAGCGATTTTAAAAGATCATAAGCGCAGTATTAAATTGAATAAAAAACTGATTGTTCAATGGCTTGGCCAACCAAAATTTGAGTATGGCAAACGTGAGGTAAAGGATCAAGTTGGTGCGGTAACCGGCTTGGCTTATACGGCGTTTGGCGGCGATGTATTACAGATTGAGGTTACTCATTTTGACGGTAAGGGCAAATTGGTAATTACCGGTCAGCTTGGTGATGTCATGAAGGAAAGTGCGACGATTGCTTATGACTATGTGCGGGCAAATGCGAAAAAATATCGCATTAAGCCGGATTTGTTTGAAAAGAATGATATTCATATTCATGTGCCGGAAGGTGCAGTCCCGAAGGATGGTCCAAGTGCCGGTGTTACTTTGACCACTGCGCTTGTTTCTTCCTTAAGCAATACAAAGGTTAAGGCGGATGTAGCGATGACCGGTGAGGTAACGCTGCGCGGCAATGTTTTGCCGATCGGTGGCTTGAAGGAAAAAAGTATGGCGGCACATCGCTGCGGTATTAAAACAGTCGTGATTCCTAAGGCGAATGTGAAGGATATCGAAGATATCCCCGAGGCGGTGAAGGAAAGCATCCAATTCGTTGCGGTGGAGAAAATATCGCAAGTGTTAGATGTCGCTTTGGTAAAGGAATAAAGTATGAAAATAGAAAAGGCAGAACTGGTTGTCAGTGCGCCCGATCGTGAATCTTGGCCGGACACAACCTTGCCGGAAATCGTATTGGCCGGTCGCTCTAATGTAGGGAAATCGAGTTTTATCAATGCGATTACCGAGCGTAAGCGCTTGGCCTATGTTGGGAATACACCGGGCAAGACGCGCTTGTTAAACTTTTTCAATTTGAATGATCGCTATATGTTGGTAGATGTGCCCGGATATGGCTATGCGAATGCATCAAAGGAACAGTTGATGCGTTTTGGGGCAATGATGGAAGATTATTTCACATCCCGTAAACAAAAAAAGGGAATGGTGATACTGATAGATGCCCGTCATATGCCAAGTGAGGATGATCTCAGTATGCTGGAATATGCCCGTTACTATGAGATACCGCTTTGTATCGTTGCGACGAAACTGGATAAGGTAAAACCTTCGCAGCGGCTTCATCAATGTAAATTGTTAAGAAAAGCACTATCTTTGCGAGAGCGGGAAGCATTGATTCCATTTTCCTCAATCACCAAAGAGGGCAGTGATCAAATATGGCAGATTTTGATATCTATGTGGGAGGCCTAACGGCTTCCTTTTTTTTTGTGATCTATTAAGAAAGGCGGTTTGGAAAGGATACTTCTTTGGTTTGCTTAGGGAATACAGCATAAATTGGTGCTTGAGCGCATACATACTAATAGGAGGTTGTTTGTGATGAAGAAAATGAAAATAGAAAAACAGTTGATCTTTGCGGATCATGTAAAGCGTTTATTATCTCTGCAAGTACAAGAGGATTTACATTATCGTCATGAAGAAGATGGAATCCGGGCAATCGGTCCTTTGTATATTAAGGGGGAATACGAGGGCGATGATGGGGTTGAATCATTTCAAGAAACATTAGAAATGGATGTATTGGCTCCCAATGATAAACTGGCAAGCGATGATTTTCGCTTGAGTATCGCGGATTATCATGGCAAAGAACAGGATGACAGTATTCAGGTTATGGTGAGTTTGAATATTCATGGTTTGATCGAGGATGGCTCCTCTACGCAAACAGCACGCAAAACACCACCACAGCCATCCATCCAACCACGTTCTATTACAGAGACTGCTATCACACAGGAGCGTGTTGAGGAAGATACGGCCTCAACTCTACATGAGGAAGAAGCAAATCAAGACGAAACCAATCAAGACGAAACACCGATGATTGATAGTTTTGATGATCTATTTGCGGATGCACAAAGCACTTATACCAGTTATCGTATCATCGTCGCAAAGCCGAATGATACGTATACGGCGATTGCGAATCGCTATGAGGTAGATGAGGAAAAACTGCGCGAAACAAATCATAACAAAGAAGTTCTAGCGAAAACATTGGTAATTCTGCCTTTTGCATAAGGAAATTGTGCAATAGTGGAACAGTTATTTCGTGGAGTGTATGATAAGAGTGATGAAATCGCACAGAAAATGATTGAAAAGCCTTGTATTCTTTGATACAATACTACACGTAAATGCAAGGAAGAGAAGGAGTATTTTCAATCGTCAGTGCAAAGAGAGTTCCTGTTTGGTGAAAGGGAAACGCGGCATTGAAAAGAAGGTAGTCTTGGAGCAGTTTTTCTGAAGGAACAGTAGGAAAAAACGTAGGCTCACGTTATGAGCAAGAGGCATATCATTGATATGTAAAAAAAGGTGGTACCACGTAGTTATGCGTCCTTGGCGGACGCTTTTTTTGTGGAGGGATGGCTGCATGCAAACAAGGGAATTATGGGGGGAACGGCTGCTTTTACGAGCGGCGAGGCAGGTGGATGCGGCTGATTTATTGAGGGTATATGGCGATGCGTCCTTGTTTCGCTATGATGCCAGCACACCCATCACGGATATTGATGCGCTGATGGAGCATTTGGTGCAGCAACAGGCATGGCGCAGACGGATGGGATTGCCGCCGATTATGGCATTGGAAACTGTGGACAGTGGAAAAGTGATCGGCACCATTCAATTGAATCGCATCGAGCATTCCTGCGGTGAGATAGGATATCGACTGGCAACGCGTTATCAGCACCAAGGCTATATGCGTGAGGCGGTACAAATATTTTTACGCTATGGATTTGCGACACTGCGACTGGAGCGCATAGAGGCGCGTTATGCGGCAAAAAATCATGCCAGTGAACAATTGTTGCGGCAGTTACATTTTCATTATGAGGGATGTCTGCGCCGAGCGATTCGTTTGGCGGATGGCTCTTTGCATGATATGGTAATCTGTTCCATGCTGAAAGAGGAATGGGAAAAGGAATATCACGCTGAAGTAACAAATAAAACTGATAAAACGTAAAACGAAAGAAATAAAGAGGAGGAACACAGATGAAAAAAGAATTGGCACCTAAATATGACCATAAACAGGTAGAACATGGTTATCAAAGTTGGGTAGAAAAGGGGTATTTCACTGCCGGTGATGTAAGCAAGAAGCCTTATTGCATTGTGATACCACCCCCTAATGTAACAGGCAAACTGCATTTGGGCCATGCATGGGATACGACAATGCAGGATATGGTGGCACGTTATAAGCGCATGCAGGGGTATGACATGCTTTGGCTGCCCGGTATGGATCATGCCGGTATTGCCACACAGGCAAAGGTGGATGCCCGTTTAAAAGAGGAAGGCATCTCTCGCTATGATATCGGTCGTGAGAAATTTTTGGAGCGCGCATGGGAATGGAAAGATGAATATGCGGCGCATATCCATGAACAATGGGCAAAACTAGGTTTATCATTGGATTATACAAGAGAGCGCTTTACTTTGGATGAGGGATTATCCAAAGCGGTGCGCAAGGTGTTTGTTGATTTATATCAGGAAGGCTTAATCTATCAGGGGGAACGCATTATCAACTGGGATCCACAGGCAAAAACCGCTCTTTCTAATATTGAAGTTATACATAAAGAGATCAAGGGTCACATGTATTATTTCAAATATCAGGTTGTGGAAACCGGCAAAGAGTTGGTGATCGCTACGACAAGACCTGAGACAATGTTTGCGGATCAGGCGATCTTTGTCCATCCTAAGGATGCTCGTTATCAGGATATCATCGGCATGCATGCGATCAATCCGGCCAATGGGGAACAACTACCGATCATGGCGGATGATTATATTGATATGGAGTTTGGTACTGCGGTTATGAAATGTACCCCGGCGCATGATCCCAATGACTTTGCGCTGGCCAAGAAGTATGATTTAGCAATGCCGGTATGTATGAATGATGATGCGACAATGAATGAATTGGCCAAAGGCTATGAGGGAATGGATCGTTTTGCGTGCCGTGCTGCATTGGTAGCGCGTTTTAAAGCGGAGGGCGTGGTCGATCATATTGAGGAGATCACCCATCAAGTTGGCCATAGCGAGCGTACCGGAGTCATCGTTGAACCCTATTTATCAAAACAGTGGTTTGTGAAAATGAAGCCGTTGGCGGATGAAGTATTGAAATATCAGGAGATAGAGGATCAAAAGATCCATTTCTACCCACAGCGCTTTGAAAAGACCTTCCGCCAATGGCTAGAGAATATTGAAGATTGGTGTATCTCCCGTCAGTTGTGGTGGGGGCATCGCATTCCTGCTTGGTATCATAAGGAAAGCGGAGCGATCTATGTAGGCATGGAAGATCCAGAAAATCCAAGTGAATGGATTCAGGATGAAGATGTGCTGGATACTTGGTTTTCATCCGCATTATGGCCATTTTCTACTTTGGGATGGCCGGAAAAGAGCGCTGATTTACAGCGTTATTTCCCCAATGATCTGTTAATTACAGGTTATGATATCATCTTTTTCTGGGTGGCACGTATGGCGTTTCAAACCCGTTATTGCATGAAAAATCGTCCGTTCCGTGATGTGTTGATTCATGGCTTAATCCGTGATGAAAAGGGCCGTAAAATGAGCAAATCGTTGGGCAATGGTGTCGATCCCATGGATGTCATTGAACGCTATGGTTTGGATGCACTGCGTTTCTTCTTGACTACCAATTCCACACCGGGTGCTGATCTTCGTTTCTCCAATGATAAAATGGAAGCAAGCTGGAATTTCATCAATAAAATTTGGAATGCCTCACGTTTTGTCTTGATGCAGCTGCCACAGGAAATGGAAGTCAGCGATTTGGATCTTAGCCATGCGTCCAGTGTGGATAAATGGATCATCCATCGTTTCAATCAGGTATTGGCGAATGTCAGTGCGAATATGGATAAATATGAATTTGCGCTGGTGGGCAATGAACTTTACAACTTTGTTTGGAATGATTTCTGTTCTTGGTATATCGAACTTTCCAAGGCAGGCTTACAGTCATCGGATGAACAGGCGGTTCATGCGACCCGTTCCACTTTGGCAGCGGTATTGCGTGGCATTGTGCGTTTGCTGCATCCTTTTATGCCTTTTGTCAGTGAAGCGATATATTTGTCGTTACCGCATGAGGAGGAGAGCATCAATTTGGCAAAGTGGCCCGAAGCGCTGGATGTTGCGATTTTGCCTGAGGAAGCGCAAGGCGTTGCGCAGTTGATTACGATGATTGAGGCAGTGCGTGAGATTAAAACAACTTATCAGATGAAACCAAGCAGTGATATAGATATCATTATCTGTGATGAACAGGATCACATTCGCCATAGAGATGAAACACAAGCGGCGATGTTAGCCAAAATGTGTCATGCGCTGTGGAGTGAAGATGAGATAAAAGAAGATGTGATTGTACGGCCGATTTTGAATGGCACTTTGAAAGTAGCGGCTGCCAGTGTAATCAATGTTGAGGAAGAAATTGCCAAACTGCGCAAGGAAGAACAACGCTTGTGTAGTGAGATTCAGCGCAGTGAGGGAATGCTTCACAATCCCGGCTTTGTAAATAAGGCGCCGAAGGAAAAGGTAGCGGCAGAACAGGAGAAATTGGTCGCTTATCGCAAACAGTACGAAATCGTTCGCAATCAACTCGCAAAATATGAACAAAACTAGGAGGATGGCTGTTGCTTAAATGTTGAGTGACAAGCATCGGAATGAAAAATGTAAGCATCTATGACTGGATTGCTTACATTTTTGAAAAAATATGGAAATGATGATGAAAAATCTTGTAAATTATATTGACGTATAAAATAAATAGGTGTACGCTAATAGGCAGAGAAAAAGGGAGGAATGACAATGAAAATTACAATTGAGGAAAGCAAACAACGAAAAACTAAACCGCAACGTGGCGAGCCGCTTGGCTTTGGTAAGTATTTCAGTGATCATATGTTTGTGATGGATTGGTCAATGGATCAGGGGTTTCATGATGCTCGTATCATACCGTATGGCAATCTCTCCATGGATCCGGCCAGTATGGTTTTACATTATGCACAGGAGACATTTGAGGGGTTAAAGGCCTATCGTGCGAAAGATGGGCGTATCCTGTTATTTCGTCCGGATATGAATGCCAAGCGCTTTATCAACTCCAATCGTCGCCTTTGTATGGCGGAAGTAAGTGAAGCGGATTTTATCGAAGCGATACGTGCTTTGGTGGAATTTGAACAGGATTGGGTACCGGATGAAGCAGGAACCTCATTGTACATTCGTCCCTTTATGTTTGCCAGTGAAGCGGCAGTTGGTGTGCATCCGGCAAAGAGTTATAAATTTGTGATTATCCTTTCTCCGGTTGGTGCTTATTATCCGCAAGGAGTCAATCCGGTGAAGATTTACGTAGAGGATGAATATGTCCGTGCGACAAAGGGTGGCACCGGTTTTGCCAAATGCGGTGGCAATTATGCCTCCAGCATTGCGGCGCAGATGAAGGCAGAGAAACTCGGTTATACGCAGGTTTTATGGTTGGATGGCGTCGAGCGTAAGTATGTTGAAGAAGTTGGCACAATGAATGTAATGTTTAAAATCAATGGGGAAATTGTGACCGCACCTTGCGATGGTACTGTATTACCGGGGGTAACGCGTGATTCCATTTTGACTTTGTTAAGAGAATGGGGTTACACGATCAAAGAGGAGCATTTGGCGATTGATGATTTGATGGCAGCGGCACGTTGCGGCCAGTTGGAAGAGGCTTGGGGAACCGGTACGGCAGCCGTGATTTCACCGATTGGTGAACTGAATTATAAGGGTGAAATCACCACGATCCATCAGTTTAAAACCGGCCCCTTGACCCAGCGACTCTATGATACATTAACCGGTATTCAATGGGGCGATATAGAGGATACGCATGGTTGGGTTTATGATGTGATGAAAAATAAGCCAAAAATCTAACGTAAATTATTAAAATATAAATGATAAAATACCCTGTAAAAGTGTGATTCAGCCAGTATGGCCGCTTCATTTTGATACAGGGTTTTTCTATATTTAAGGGGATGAATGTGTTAAGGGCGAAGAAGCATTGTGAATGAATCCATCATTCAAGGGAATACACAGGACAGAAGGATGATGTGACATTATTGTGTTGACTCATCGCTTCGTATCATATTACGACGCAAGGAACTCGGCAATCGTTGGATCAATCGCTCACACAGATAAAGGGAAAACAGACGATCTATATATTCACTGAATAACTGCACAAGGATACAGGATAGTGTAATACCCAACGGTGTTTGTGCAAGCAGCTGTACGAAATAAGCAGAGCCGGAAGAAGTCACCCCATGAAAGAGGAAAGCGGTAATTAATTGATGGCTGTGCCAAAGGCAACTAGACAGAGATAATAGACTGCATTTCGCTGTTTCATATAGATTCGCTCCTTGATTCATGTTCCACATCAAGCAGTGTGATCAAGGCAGATAAAAACAAATAAAAATGACCGATCATAGCGATAAGGTCATAAAAGATGCAGTATAACTGCTTAGATTTTATTTGCTTTGCCTATGATTATACTGGGAGGTAAGGAACCAGTCGCAATATTTATATCACAGATGAAAGTAAAACACAAGTGAAACCAATGCGCTTTGCGTATCCCTTATGAGGTATTTGAAGTAGTTGTTCTTTTCAGAAAATCATTTGGCATCATTTGAATGCGGTGGTATACTATAAGTGTATGCGAACCCTTTAAACAGGTGAAAGAAAGGATGAATACAATGACAAAAATTGATATCATATCAGGCTTTTTGGGAGCCGGTAAAACCACCCTAATCAAAAAATTAATTCATGAGGCTTATGGTGATGAGCAATTGGTACTAATTGAAAATGAATTTGGTGAGATTGGCATTGACGGTGGGTTTCTCAAGCAGGCCGGGATTGCGATAAAAGAGATGAACAGTGGTTGTATTTGTTGCTCATTGGTGGGCGATTTTGCGGAAAGTTTAAAGCAGGTGATGGATCGCTTTGCACCACAGCGCATCATTATTGAGCCAAGCGGTGTTGGCAAATTGTCAGACGTTATTCAAGCGATACGTGATTTAAACGATGAACGACTGTATCTCAATTCTTATGCCACTGTAGTGGATGGCAAAAAAGCAAAGCGCTATCAAAAAAATTTCGGTGAGTTCTTTCAAGATCAAATCATCCATTCCAATACGATTGTAATCAGTCGTTCGCAGGATATGAGTGAAGCACAACTGAATGAGGTCGTTACAATGCTGACGCAGTTGAATGATACGGCGAATATCATCGTGACCCCATGGGATCAGTTGAGTGGCAAACAAATTTTAATGCGGATGGAACAAATCCATGATACAAAGCCAACATTGGAACAGGAGCTCGATCTATGCCCACACTGCCATCATCATCACGAGGGGGAATCCCACAGCCATTCTCAACATGAGCATCATCATAAGCATCATCATGAGCATAAGGAACATCATTGTGGCTGTGCACACCACCATGGGGAACATCATCACCATCATCATGCGGATGAGGTATTCTCTAGTTGGGGAAGGGAATGTGTCCATAATTATACAAAAGAAACATTGACGAATATTTTAACAAAACTTTCTCAATCCTCTACCTATGGCACTGTTTTACGCGCAAAAGGAATTGTAGCCGGAGTGGATACATGGCTGTATTTTGATCTTGTTCCGGGTGAATTTGAACTGCGTGAGGGAGACAGCGATACCATCGGTAAGATTTGTGTCATTGGTACAGAGTTGAATGAAGCAGCTTTAAATCAGCTGTTTGAGTTGGAGTAGGTATGGCTGTACCAGTTTATTTATTCACCGGCTTTTTGGACAGCGGTAAGTCTACCTTTATCCAAGATACTTTACGTGATCCCAATTTTCATAATGGAGAGAAAACATTGTTGCTTTTATGCGAGGATGGTGAGGTGGAATATGATGAGACGGTGATGGCGGCTTATGGTTGTGATCTTGTCTATGTGAAAAAAGAAACAGATCTTTCACCTGCTTATTTAACCGAGTTGGATCAGCGTTATCAGCCGGAACGAGTCATGATTGAATTTAACGGAATGTGGAATGTCACTGCTTTTTTGGATGTGGAGTATCCTTTAGAGTGGTTGTTGGTTCAAATTATGACGACGGTAGATGCGACGAGTTTTGCGATGTATTTAAATAATATGCGCTCCATGGTTTATGATCAACTGGTGCACAGTGAACTGATTATTTTTAATCGCTGTGATGCATCCACGAAAAAAAGTTTTTTACGCAGCAATATCAAGGCGATGAACAAAGGGGCTCAGATCATCTATGAAAGTATGGATGGCTCCATCAATCAGTTGCCGGAAGATGAACTGCCCTTTGATATCCGGCAAAAGCATTTGGAAATTGAGGAAGGGGATTATGGCTTATGGTATATGGATGTGTTGGAACGACCACAGCGTTATGCAGGAAAAACGGTAAGTTTTGATGCACAAGTGCTGGAAGTAAGTTTGACGCATCGCGATGTATGTTTCGTTGGACGTGAGGCAATGGTCTGTTGTGCTGAGGATATTCAGGTGATCGGCTTTGCGCTTCATAATGTGGACTGTAAAACGTTTAAGCGAGGAGATTGGATTCATTTGCAAGGGGAGGTGCGTTGTGAATATGATGAGGAAGTGGGTGGGACGATTCCGGCCATATATGCGCAGCGCATCGCACCAACCGCGCCGATTCATGAACCGGTAAACTTCAGTTAAGCATAATGATACAGGGGAGAAAGGCCGGATTATTTTCGTAAAGTGAAAAAGTAAGTTCCACATCAAAAGGACGAAAATAAAAAGGTGGAAAACAGTGTTACAGGAACGATAAACAAAGAGAAATAGAGTAAT
>JAAWON010000017.1 GCA_022799495.1 Erysipelotrichaceae bacterium
GCTCGTTTTAAATTCTTTTCGTTTTCTTTGTTTACTTGACTGCTTTCCATAATTTCACTCCTTTATCTTCTAAAATTTGTATAAAATGATATCCTTTATCGTATAACCACTGCACTTCCCTCAAAAAGGCTCCTGTCGCTGTTTTAGGATTATGTGATAATAGAAATGTTTTCCCTTGTCCGTATTGTTCTTCTAAAAACATCTCATTCACATCCCACATTCCTTCCTCTCCTAACATTTTGACTCCCTCATCCCATCTATGAGGTTCTAACTGAAAATAAGTTGCATTATAAGTATCTGCTACGTCTCCATATCTCACCCCATCCTGATCAAATTTCCCCAATACAACCACAGAAGATTTTGGATTGTGCGTCGCTTCTATCTTATATACTAGTTTCGCATTCCTCTGTACAGCACTATCATGTACCAATTCTTCTCCGGCAGTCATTCCAACATAGCCATAGTTCATACCACTGACGCTCAAAATCATATTCGTCAGTCCACGGTTAATCCTTGTTTTTGCCTCTTCTTCACTCAGTGCTTCTCCGTTTAACTTTGTTTCGCCTAATCCGGTTACGATTTGCCCTGCGGATGCCGTTACTGTCGCCTGTCCTGCAATTAAGGTAAATTTCCCTGCATTTACTCCGATGGCTCCTACTGCCATTGTCGTCTCTACACCGATTACACCCATAAACGATGCAATTGCGGCTCCCAAGGTTAATGCAACTGCAACCACTCCCGCTATAAACACAATGAATGCGCCAACATCTGCGATGAAGTTCATGATATCATCCAATACTGACAGAATGTTTTGAACACCTTCCAATATGATACTTCCTGCTTGTTTTATCTTTGTCCATAGATAATCTTTCGCATCACTCAAATTTCTGCCAAGCATCGCTCCTAATTCTTCGAGACCTTTTCCCATCGCCGCGAATCCTTCATTGCCACAGGTAATCTTTGGACCCTTTTTAATTACTTCCCGTTGTTCCGGCGTTAGTTTTTTGATCTGATTTTGGCTCGCTCCGCTTTTGATCTGCGCTTTCGCCACATTCTTTCCTTGTTTCGTTGTGGTTTGTATTGTCTTGTTTTGTTTCGCTATCGGCTTTGCGGCTGCCTGTGTAGTGGTTTTGGGCGGATTGCTCACAAACTGTTTCACACCATTGATTAAATTTTTGATTGTATTGCTTGTTTTGCTTCCGCCTCCACCAAGCATACTAAACGGACTCTTCCCGTCTTTGTCCACATATTTATATGGATTGTTCAGCGTATAGGCATAGCGATTCTGACTCGCTGTGTCTGTTTCCTCTCCCTCATAATAATTGTCAATTTGGATAAAGCGATTCAGTTTTGGATCATAGTAGCGTGCTCTTAAGTAAATGAGTCCGCTCTTGTCTTTCATCTCACTGCGATAACCATGCCCTTGGATCTGTTCACTCTCTCCATAATCTTTGTATTCATATTGGGTGATTTCTTCGCCTTTGACTTCAGCGATTACATCTTCATTCCATCCCCTCAGAATTGTTTTTTGATCGCTTTCTATCAGTCCCATTCCATAGACTTGAACTTCCTCATTACTTGCGAGTACTTCACTGTACTGGGTGTTTCGATCGGTGAGATAGCGGACGACTTCTTCCTCTTTATAATAAGGTTCATCTACCCATACTTTGTTGGTATGGAAGTAGGTATTGGTAATCTCTTTCTTCCATGAATCATTTATATCAAAGATTAGGATTGGATCGCATTGTCCTTGTGTTTCCACCTGTTGTTTGAGATGATCAAAACTTGCATTCAAGGTTTCTTTTTCTACAATCGTTTCTGTTTCATCATACCATACATCTTTGTGATATTCCTTTGTATCTTGAATTTTTTGTTCAATGCGTTCCTTTTGCCCATCATAGCGATGAGTATAGATCAAATCGCCTTGTTGGTATTTCGTTAATTGATTGAATTCGTTATAAGTATAAATATCGCTTTGTCCATCAGCGTGTTTGACTTTAGCAAGATTGCCGTTTTCATCATAACTGAGATACGTTATGCCTTCTTTGGTAATGATTTGTTCGATTTGGTTTTCATCGTTGTATTTCACCGTCTTTGTGCCGTCTTGATTTGACTGCGTGATTTGATTTCCGTCCAAATCATAATGATACGTTGTTTTATTAGCGATATTATCCTTGTATTTGACACTTTCAATCAGTTCGTCATATGCATTATATTCATATGTATTGGTAAGTCCATTGATCGTTTCTTCAATCAGATTATCATTCGCATCGTAACGATATTGTGCATGATAGTAAGATTCCTGTTGTTTTTTCGTTAGTTGGCTCGTGACACGCCCCAAATCATCATATGTTTTGGTTGTGTTCCATTCCCCCTGCTGGATTGTAATCAGTTCATTGCGATGATTGTATGTGTACTGGGCTATGTTTGTCCCATCCTTTGAAACATACATCATCCGACCCAATTCATCATAGCCATAATCAACTTGAATTCCCGCATAGCGCTTGTGAATCAGATTTTGATTATTATCGTACACATAGTAAATTTGTTGACCCAATGTATCGGTTGTTTCAATGATTTGATGGAATGCATCATAGCGATTCGTAATGGTTCCTTGTTCATTGGTGATTTCAATTAGATTGTTTCGCTCATCATATGTATAGGTGATGCCGTTTTCCTTTATCTTATTTCCGAGCGCATCATATTCATAATGAATACTCGTGTCATCATTTTTTATCCATTCGATGCGGTTGCCAAATGCATCATATACATAGACATTCGTATGACCGTATTCATCGTTTGATTCTATCAGTTGGTGGTTTTCATCATAGCGATACTCGGCATGCTTATTGTTGATCGTCTTTCTGATTTGATCTCCTGCCTCATCATAGGTATAAGTAACATAGCGCTCCTCATTGTTCTGTGCTTTGATCAGATGATTCAAACCATCGTATTCATAACGGCTGATCGCTTGATTTGGATGAATTTGTTCCACCAAATTATGATTCGCATCATATTTGCGTGTTTCGCTTGCGCCGTATGGATATGTGATTTTGATCAGATTTCCACTTTCATCGTATTCCATCGTACAGATGGTTGTGAATTCATCCGCTGTTTCAAAAGAAGGCACGGATATAGTGGTCGCACGATTCAGTGAATCGTAAGTTGTTTTGCTTGTCAAGCCGTTCTCGCTTTTACTGATCTCGTTGCCATTCGCATCGTATTGTAGTTGTAGTATCAGAACATTGTTTCGCTTGGTTTGGATGCGTCGTCCAAGCACATCATATTCGTATTCATAATGCAGGGTGCGATTCTCTACTTGGTGGATGAGACGTCCCGCTTGATCATATTCTTTGACGATTTCATATCCGTTTTGTTCATTATAAATCTCGCGGCCATGATCATCATAGCGATAAATCGTACTTTGTCCTAAGGCATTTTTAGTCTTAACCAATTGATTATATGCATCATAGATATTTTGTTTTTGTATCACATCATTGATGCTTGTTTCAATCAATCGACCCCGTTCATCATAGCGATTGCGTGTGACTTGAACGCCGCTTGTTTCTTTTACCACTTGATCCAAAACATCATAGGTTCTTGTCGTAATCTTGCCGTTTGGCTCCTGTTCTTTTATGATGCGGCCATAGGCATCATACTCGTATGTATGTACTCCACCGTTGGGATCCGTTTCTTTTACTTTTTGTCCTTGTTTATTATAGGTGATGCTTTGTTTGTTTCCTAATGCATCGCTTACACCAATCAAACGCAAATCGCTGTCATAAGTGTAAGTGGTCGCAAAACCGCGTTCATCCACATCCATAATCAAAAGGCCAAAGGCATTGTATTGGCTTTGTTTGCGATTGCCCAAGGGATCTATTTCACAGATGATATGATCATAGGCATCATATTCTTTTATGGTCTTGTTTCCTAATGCATCCATTTGGGCAATGACACGGTTCTTTTCATCGAATTCCTGTTTTGTACTGTTTCCCAACGCGTCAATGGTTTCGATTTTATTTCCATTGCCATCATAGCGGTAGAGCGTTTGCGTTGCTTGTGTTACATTCTCCTCAGAAATACGCCGACCATTCGCATCATAGGTATAGCGTTTGCTCGTTTCTTTATTTTCCTCCAGCACCAAACGGTTGTTTTCATCATAATACTTCTTGGTGGAATTACCCAAAGCGTCAGTCGTTTCAATCTCATTGCCTTTGATATCATAGCGGCTGCTTGTGATCAAAGAGTCAAACTGTTTGGTTTCAATGATATGGTTGCGCACATCATAACGAAGCAGTTCTTCTCGTCCATAAGCATCTATCGTTTTGATTTTGCGTTGACGCTCATCGTATTCATATTGCGTGATACGACCTTCGCTGTCACTTTCTTTAAATACATTGCCATAAGCATCATACTCCCAATATGTGCTCAAACCATTGATCTCATCTTTTTGCGCAACCATACGTCCATAGCGATCATATTGACTGGTCGTATGTGTATCTTTACTTTGGTGTTCAATCTCATTGCCATACACATCATAACTTGTTTCTTCGACACATACTCCATCTATCATGACAGCCGTAGTTCTGCCCGCCTGATCATATTCATATGTGGTGATCGTCTGATAAGGATCCTCCATCTGTTTCAGTTGGCCCAAGTCATTGTATGTATAAAGTGTTTGATAACCAAGCGCATCACGCTGCGCAATCAACTGTCCTTCCTTGTTATAGGTATAAGTTTCCTCGTTACCATTCGCATCTGTTTTGCCAATCAAATTTCCTTCTCCATCATAGCGGCTGAGGATTGTATATCCCAATGGATCAATTTCTTTGATGATACGTCCTTCTATGTCATATTCTTTTCTGCTTACATTGCTCAGCGCATCACGTATGGTGATGGGACGATGATAGGCATCATAGGAATATGTTGTGATACTTCCGTCTTTGTTTTCTTCGATCAAATCGCCATATGCATCATATTGCCTCGTATGGATACTGATTTCCTTGTCCGCATAGGTTGTGATTGTCTTGATTTCCCTGCCCAAATGATCATAGATGTGTTCTATGATTGTGCCATCACTGTCGCTTTCTTTGCTTAAGCGCTGCCCATCATAGATCTTAATCAGAATGTTTCCGTTTGGCTCAATGCGTTTGATTTCCCTTCCGTATCCATCGTATTCGTATTCCGTGGTAAGTCCTTCCTTACTGATGGTACGGATCCGTTGTTCTCCCTTGTATTCATTCACTTCTTCATTTCCCAAGGCGTCGATTGTTTTAATCAAATGATCATTGGAATCATATTCATAGCGTGTTGTATTGCCCAAACAATCCGTCATACTGCTTTGGTTGCCGTGTTCATCATAGGTATAAGTTGTGGTTCGACCTTGTTCGTCCGTTTCTTCCACCAACTGATTGACCTCATTATAGCGCCATGTTTTCGTCAAACTGCCTTTTGTACTTTCGATCAAATGATTGTTTTGATCATAACGATTGTGGGTAACTCCGCCAATGCGATCTTGATACATGATAATATTGCCGTTACCATCATAACGCCACTGTTCCTTGGAGCCATCTCCATAATTTTTTTGTATCATCTCACCGTTTGCGTTATAGATATAGCGAATCTGTTTGCCCATCGTATCATTTTCCGCAATGCGTCGTCCACTTGCGTCATAAGCAAATGTTTCGATCAAAGCGTTATCGTGGCGAATTTCGCTGATGCGGTTATTTTGGTAAACGTAAGTTGTTTTTACTTTGGCCGCATTGATTTCTTCTCGTAATCGTCCCTGTGCATCATAGTGATATGTAATTGTTTCATTTTCATTGCTTTTTGTCTCAAGTTGGTTACCTTGATATGTATAATTGGTAATCGCGCCATTACGCTCTTTGCGATAGATAACATTATCTTGTGCGTCATATTGGTATTCTTCACTTGTTCCATCTGGAAAATTCGCTGTACGCAAATTCCCTTTATCGTAAGTATAGCGGGTGGTTTCACCTTGTGAATTGGTTTCAGCGATAATATTGCGATAAGCATCATAAGTATATTCTGCTTCCAGCGTATCATTGATCCATATGGCGGTCGTATCATAGTTCAAATCGTGTTGATATCGTTCAATTTGACCGTCTGCCTTTTCCAGTATCGTTTCGTTCGCCGTGTAACGTAAGGTTGAAACGTGACCATTTCCATCTATTTGTTTAATCACTCGTCCGCTTGTATCATATGTGTTTTGCGTTTTTATATTGCCGTTTTTATCTGTAATCTTGACTAGATTACCTTGCGTATCATATGTGTAGTGTTCCTCATGTCCCATCGCATCCGAGAATGAAATTAAATTGCGTTTGGCATCATAGCGATACTGTGTCTTAGCACCATCGGGAAAACGCAATTCTTTGACAAGACCAATCTCATTGTATATCACTTCCACACGTTTATTCCCAACTAAAAATTCCGTGATCCTGCCATAGGTATCATGATGAACACTGATCGTCCATCCGCTTTTCGCTTTGATTTGCGTCAGCGTACCATAACGATCAAAAAGATAGGTATTTTGACTGTCCCAGTCATAAATCTGTGTCTCGTTGTTTCTTTGGGTGATCGTTTTGCGATCGCTTGATTGTGCTTGATAACTGCCGTTTTGTTTCGCAAAGCGATAGATTCTTCCATCATTGACCACATACAACATATTTCCCTTAGCGTCATAGGAAAGATAACTCTCGATTTCCGTGGTAAAGCCATTGCCAAACAAATTGGATGATTTAGGTGTGATGGAATTATAATAACGCGTAAAAGTATACTCCTGTAAATCCAGTAAGGTGTAATCCGATGCAGCATAGTAAAAGTTTCCGGTTGTGGCATTGATGGGATCTATGACATCACAAACGCCCGAAGTGCAATTTGCGCCCAAACTTTGATATTTAGCTTGATAAACACCGATTTGCATCGGCGGTGTATATAGATCTGCACTCAATTTTGGATTATCTTTCTTAATCCGCAAAATCAACGTATCATGTTCTTTCACGATATCTTGCGCAAGGTTGTTATCGCGTTTGATTTCACTGATTTCAATGCCGTAATAAGCCGCAATACGCGCCAAGTTATCGCCGCTTTTTACCTGATATTTGATAAACGCATCGCTGCGATACTCCTTTGTGCTTGTCTGCGTGCCGTTTTTTACTCTGACAATGTATTCATATGGCACGTCGTATTGGGGAATCATCGCCTGCGTAATATAGTCCGTGGTATAATTGACATTCGCTTTCGGATATGTTTGCGTATTGGCAAGCTGTTTCGTGATATAAATTGGATCCATGAAGTAATAAGAACTGTTCGCTTGAAACTGCTTGATAACCTTGCTTTCCCCACGCTTTACCAACTGAAATTCCACAGTGCTGTTGGGTTTCGCAATCCCATCGAAACTCATCGCCTCAAAGCCTCTGTTAAATACAGAGAAAATACGCATTTCACTATCAAAACTATTGATCTCCAAGTCTTCTTTTACATCATAAGCATCGCGATAGGCAATCACGACATAAGGGCGCTCAGCCGTATTAACGTTCTTAAAACAATTCGGCCAATAAGAACTTGTTTCATTTGTGGCTTTCAACTCCAACGTATTGTTTTTTCCCGCATACAAATCCTTTGCGTACGCAGTGATATCAAATCCCTGATAACCCGCATCACTGCGCACATTCGTTGTTGAGACAGCGCTCACACTTGGTTTATTATTCCAGTTGATCGTATGCGGATCCACATAAGCGCTTGTTTTGCCGATTGCGATGGTATTCCATTGCTGGGCGTAATAAATTTTCTTCCATAAATACAAATCCGCACTGATGATTTCTTTTTCCTTACCGATGCCCAAGTCGGCGATATGCAGGTAAGTACGGGTAATTCCGGAATGATTGCCCGATAATGAACCATCATCATAGCCTACAAACAAATCATTGTAAATAGAGGTCGTCCATGACTCCATAGAGCGATTATACGCACAGGAAATATCCGTTACATTGCTTTGATCCTGCGTGGCACCGCGTACTTGGATCGGATAAGTACGCTTGGCATCATTGATCCATTCCTCATCCAAAGACAGTGTAATTTCCAGTGTATCGCCATGTTCTTGATAAGAAAAGTCAATGCTTTTTCCAAGGCCCTGATGGTCTTGCATCATCGGTTTCACATAAACAAACTGAATCGTATCATCCGCCGCAAAAATGAGTGCTTCCGCACTGTCTTTTACTTGTAATTCGCCTTTCTCAATGGTAAATCGCAATGTGGAATCCTGAAGTGCGCCATTGATGATATAAGTGGTTTCGATACGATTGCTGCCAAGATGAATATTTAAATCCAAGTTATCTTTGATCTCACTGTATCGAATATCTTCCTGCTTGACATCATATACACTGAGATCCGCATCCTTTTGCGTAATGCTCAGCGCATAACCATTCTCATTCTCCATGCGCATCGTATTACCCGCGCTTTGAAAATCATACAGGCCATCACGATTCTCATATACCGCATCCCCGTTGTATAAACGCCGATTACTGCTTAAACTATTATCAATTTCCACATAGATATCGCCTTGTTTCTTATGAATCGGTTCAAAAAAAAGTTGCGTGACATAGGAGCCATCTACTCTTTGATATGTTTTTCCATTCTCGCTGCGCGCTTCGACAACCTCGCTTTCTTCTTCCAAAAACAAGGATGCTTCACTGCTTTGCGCTTCTTTGACGATTGTCTCCTTTGCTGCTTCATCAAGTTCCTTAGGGGAAACAGGTGCCTGATGGATTGTTTTCCCATAATATGGGCCAACGGTATCGGTAAGTCGCACTTTATGCAGTTCATAGGCTGCGATTTCAATCGTTGGTGAGATAACATGGAGACTGATCAGAATCGCAAAAAAGGCTGCGATGCCACGATGATGTTGCTGATGACGTTTGCCCTTGCTTTTCATTGGTTCTCCCCCTTTGTACAATTTTGTTGGTATGCCTCATAATAATCGTTTGCTTGTTTTTGTAACTGATCTACCTGTAAATCATTTGGCTGCTTACGAAATGTTCGCAGTTGATGTAACAGCGCATTTTGATGATGCAAAAACACATCAACGGCAATATCTGTGGAAGAAGCATTGCTCTCTTTTTTTGTTTTATTTTGTATACCCAATCGTTCCACATAACGATCATAGGTTTGAAACCATTGCTCACTGCACATATCACTGCGCTCCAACAGTTCACTCAATTCATTGATATTTGTTTTCATTATCGTACATCGCTTAATCGGCTCATCGCTTTGCGCATTGCCTGTAGGATGCTCACATCCTTTCACACAAAAAAGGAAGCCGAGCACAGCGATGCCAATGACTACCGCTACTCGAATTCCTTGTCGCTTGATTCGTTGTTTTTGTTCACTCATTTCTCTTCACAATACTGTATACCTGAATGCCTTTTACCCACCGCTAGGATAAGCAATGTTTACAGTTTCTCCTTATAAAACGCATTATAACCCCGTATTCTACCTTTCGCAAGCGCTTTCTTCATTTTCTTCCTTTTTTTACCTTTTCTTCAAGATATACAGATAGGAATAAACATCAAGAAAGAAACTCCATTCAAGGATGCCTTTTCCCCATGTAGTGGATGATTGCGAAATAGGCAAGCGTTTTAAAAAAGTGGTTGGATGAACAGATTTGTTTAAACTTCCTCTAACAAGGCATATCCCTTTGATTTTACCTCATTGCGTATCAGCGCAATACAATGCGCTTCTCCATATACAGCGCTGTCCTTCAGCAACAATTCGATCAGCGCCTTCGTCTGTGGATGCATCATCACATCATCATAATGATCCTGAAAATAACGCAGCGCACTTTCCTGCCTATATGCATCTCCCTTATACACCTTTGTTGCCGCAATGCGATCACACCACATCTCAACCACATAGCGAATCGGCATACGGATGGGGATGCATTCGCCCGCCTCTAACTCCGTCCAATATTCCCAATGGTGGCGGTTGCGGCCTTTATGATGAAGCCATGCCGCACTGTATCCATTCTGTATGCGTGCATTAAAATGCGGACTTCTTCCTTCTTCAAAATAACGTACACCGCTCCAAAACTCAATCGGCGCATACTTCGATAAATCATGAAATAAACCTTGACGATAATAACCACAGCGAAAACACAGCGCTCTTACCAAACGGCGATGCTTGCGGATGGTGCGCCAATGGCCCCATACTTTCCTCATCCTCTTGCCTCACGCTGAATATGGGAAACTAAAATCATCTCATGCAGGTACAAGGAATACACATAGGAATGAACTTCCAATGTCGGATATAACAAACACATCGCTCGCTCATACGCCAACACCTGTTCTCGATAACGCTTCTTCAACTCTTCCATATCCTGAATGCGATCCGTCTTAAAATCAATCAATATGATATCATCCCCAATGGCCGCATAGTCAATAAAACCATGCAGGATTGTTTGTCCATCGCTCAGCGTAAAGGGCAGTTCATGAAACACTTGTGGATAAGCATTCGCCTTTTGAAATACCGGATGTGCATTCAAGCGCCTTAGTGCCGCTAACATGGAGGAACTTGGCTGTGGATTCAGCCGTGCATAATCAGCCTCCTGCCAAACTCCTTTGGGCATATTCTCAATCAGCGCATGAAGTTTACTGCCATAACGCATTGCTTCCTGATTGGTACTATTTAAATTCGCAAGGCTTGGCGCATGAGCAAGCGTGCTGGGCGATTTTAATTCGTAAACCGCTTCTTGATAACGATAATATTGCTTATGAATCTCCTGACTTGTTTCAGATGAAATCACTTCTTGCGACCACATCCGATTGACTCGCTCAATGCGCAAAAGTGCAGATCCACTGCGTGCCAAAGCACTATGTAACATCCATCCGCTATATCCGCAGCGATCATATACAAGCGCAGAACGCAACGGCTCATCATCCTCATCCGGCGAAACGAAGTCCACAATATGTAGTTGATTTTGCGCACGCGTGGTTGCCACATAAAGAATGCGCATCTCCTCCTCTAATTCCTCTTTATCCAGTTTGTGTTCCAATGCCATACGATAAATACTCGCTCGCACAAAGCGCTGTTCTATGTCCATATGTTTCCATCCGATTCCCAAATCGTTGTCATATACATAGAGTTCCTGAAAGGAAATGGCTTTCTGCTCACTGCTCGACCAAAGGAATACAATCGGAAACTGCAAGCCCTTGGATTGATGAATGCTCATGACCCGCACCACATCATCCTCACTGCCAATCGGCATCGCCTCCGCACTCTCTTGCTCCGCCAATGCATGCAGCGTCCGCAAAAAACTAAGTACACCCTTTCCCTGTTCGAGTTCAAAACGCGTTGCCTGTTCATATAACAGGTCCAAATTGGTTCGCTCCTGTAAATTTGTATGTTCCTCATAGAATTGACGCATGCCATATAATGCACGAAATAACTTCGTTGGTGAGGACTGATAAAGCAAAGTACGCAACTGTTCAAACGCTAATACAAGCGGATGCTGCTGCGCCATCATCGCACGATAAAAACATTCCTCGCCTTTCCTTAATTTAATGTCCGCCAATTCCTGCATTGATAGCTGAAACAGTGGTGAACTCATGGCAGCCACGAAATGCAGATCATCATATGGATTGCGCAAAGCATCGCATACAGCCAATATGGCCGATACTGCTGAGGATTGATAAAAGCCACTGCCCGCATTGATAAAATTGGGAATACCCAAGCGCTCAAATACTTGTTTCAACTCTTTTTTGCGGCTGTTGGATCGTACCAATACGACAAAATCCTTCCATTTGCGCTGTTCATTCTCTTTGCGCTGAATGATTTGCGCCGCAATATAGGAAGCCTTTAACTCATTGCCCCCGCAAATAAAATCACCGTCTGCCAAAATGGCTTCCCGCTCCAGCGCATGAAACACAATCGCATGATTCTCCTGCATTTGTGCACTCACACCGCAACTTACATTGTCATTTTCACCATAACTGCCATCAAATCCATCTAAGTTCATCAATTCCGCAAACAACTGATTGTTAAAATCCACAATCGTTTTCTTGGAGCGATAATTGTTAGATAGATACAGTACCTCATCCTGATCGCCCGCATGTTCAATCAAAGATCGCATCAACTGCGGTTTGGCATGACGAAAGCCATAGATGGACTGCTTGATATCGCCGACGCGAAACACGTTATTTCCCCGCTCAATCAAGCGAACCAATTCATTCTGCACATCATTGGAATCCTGAAATTCATCGACCATGATCTCATCGAATAACTCTCGATAATGTGCGGCAACCGCCCCGTCATTGGCACGCAGGATGCGCAAGGCAAAGTGTTCCATATCATCAAAGTCAATGCATTCCAATTCCATTTTGCGCCGTGAAAATTCCTTTTGAAACGCACGGGCGAGTTCCACCAGTTTTTTTATGATGATCTCATCATCCGCAATATCTTCTAACAACTGTCGTTCCTCAAAACAGCGGCCCAACAATTCATCTTCTAACGTTAAACTGCGCTCCCGCAAGCGCTTGTATATTTGATCTTCCTTATCACTTGCCGTGGGCATTACCACATGCGCCACCGCAATTAAGGCATCACGCACGGCATTGTAATCACGCTGTTTCAGCGCACTTCGTATTGCCGCAAACCCATCACATTTGCGCCCTGCACTTTCCAAGCGTTTCTCTTCATTGGAATACACCTGTTTCAAACGATTATACAGCGTTTCACAGGCATTCATATATTGTTCACAGCGCTGCTTTAAACCATCAAAAAACAACTCCTGCACTTCTTCATCCAACTGCGTAATCGCGCTGAATCGTCGATAGCGCTGCTCGCATTGCGTTAACCATGCATCCGGATCACTTTGTGCATTCGCACTGACGGCTAAGCTCATAATCGCCTGTTTTAACTTTTCATCATCCTCACCTCTGGCGCTGAACATCACACAAAGGCGATAAAACGCATCATCTCCTTTGCGGTATTCTTCCCGTAACACTTGTTCCAACGCCTCTGCTTTTACCATTTGGGCATCCGCATCACTCATAATATGATTGACCATTGCGCCGGAAAGATGGATCACATAGTAAAATTCCTGAATGATGGATAAACAGAAAGAGTGTATCGTTGATATATGCGCAGTTTGAATCGCACTCAACTGAGCGCTTAAATAGGTACGCTCACTCTCCTCCTCACTTTGTTCATATAATTCATACAGTGCCGCTGCCAAGCGTTTTTTCATCTCATTGGCAGCCGCCTCGGTAAAGGTCATCGCCAAAATATGCTCGATGCCAATACGTGAATGCACCACCAGTTCACAAAGGCGCGCAATCAGTACGGTTGTCTTTCCCGCACCGGCTGAGGCCGAAACCAACACATTTTTATTTCTTGTATCAATCGCTTTGCGCTGTGCTTCATTCCAAATCGGCATCGTTTACGCACCACCTTTCCCACTCAGCCCAGAACCATCTACCAAAGGCTGAGGATCACGCATATAACCGTTAAAACGACAGATGGAATGATATGGACAAAACAAACAGGCATCTTTAATCGGCGCACAAATGATTTCACCTGCCAAGATCCGCTCAGCCAATTGGGCCAGCATCTCCATGCATAAAGGTTCTAACTGTTCTAACGGATACAAGGTACGCGCCTTTACCACACCATCCTTATTTTGTGATACGCCGACAATATGCGATCCGTTATCATCCGCTGCGCCAATCTGATCATCGAATACCCAACCGCGCAAGCGATGCTTACGGCTTCGCTCCATTTCCCATTCTGCCCTCCCCTGCGGCAAATACATACGGCTGCGACGATTCATTTTGCCCGCAAGCACGGGAATGTTTTCTTTTTTCAAGGAACGATAGAACGCCCCCAATACCCGTTTCGTAAAGTTTTGTTTTGCATAAAGCGCATAGAGCACCAACTGAAGTTGAAGTCCCGCAAACACTTGATCTGCCTTCAACTCCTTCATGGAACTTTTATAATCAATGATGCGCAAATGATCTCGATTCGCATCTATGCGATCAATAAAACCATGCAGGCGTAACACAATCCCATTGCGTAATTCCAAGTGCTGATAAAATTCATGTTCACACGCAATCGGCGCCAATTGAGAATGCGCCTCACTTTCCTTTAAGTCCTGTAAATTTGTAATCAATGCATCCGCTAAGCGTCTGTTTAACAGCGATAAGCGATCCTTTAACAACACATAAACATCGCTCAACGCATCCAATTGCTCATGCAGGATTTCTTCTACTTCACTGCGCTCTGCCGCTCCATATTCCTTGCCATATCGAAGCACTAAAGTTTCCAGTACATAATGTGCCAACGTACCGATGCGACTTTGTGAGAAACGATAATCCATCGGCTCCCGAATGCGCAGACCGTACTTCAAAAAATAGGAAAAAGGACAGCGCACATAAGTTTCCAATGAAGAAATCGAGCCACGCAGTTCATTTTCTCGCATAAAAAGCGAATGTGCACTGCTTGGATTTAACGTAGTATCCAAAGGCAGCGCATGATAATGTTCCACCACTTCGAGGTATTGCGCTTTACCCTGTAATAATTGATCCATTTCCAACGCACTTTCCTTGCCCTTGCCCTCATAAGTGCCTAGTGGATACGATACGATCAATTCAGGATAGGAAAATAAACAGCGCTCCAACTGCTTCATATAGCGCTGATGGCGCTCATGCATACTGGGATAACGAGTGATTTCACTTAAGTACGCCTCATCAAATAAACCTTTGGCAAGTGGGAAGGCCGGATATGCCCCCTGTGCGGCACCCAATACAACACAAATCTCAGCCCCATATAACGGCTGTCCCAATTCACTCACCCAAGCACCGCAAAAACGCTCTGCGCTGCGTGCACTTTTATGCGCTGCGCATAAGTCGATCAAAAATAACAGATCCTCCCGCTGTTCTCCATACGCTGAAAACAGGGAAAATAATTTACGCAAATTAGCTAAAGAGCGAAGCTCCTGCGCATCATTACCATGAACTCCCGCACTCAAACGATGATCCAATTCGGTTAAAAGTTGAGGAAGTTGTATCGCCGCATGAATTGGCGCAAGTTGTTCCAGCAATTCCGCCTGTGCTTGCGCAGCCCGCTGTTCCAAGCGAATCAAACGCTCACACTCATCTTCACTTAATAACTGCGAGGGTTTCGCAAACTCACGTACATGGGTAAAGCCATCTTCCACCTGTTTAGCGAATAAACGCATGTATTCACATAATTCAGTGCGCCAAGGAATCGTAAACACGCCCAACTCTACCAATTCAAATAATATCTCACGCTTTCGCTCATACGCATATCGCAATAATAATCCGGCTTTTACATAGAGCGAATCAGCATTTGTTTGATGTAACAACGTAAGGGGTATATGATAACGTTCGAATACTTGAACCAACAATGCCTGATAAAGCGGATCACAAACAAGAATATGCATCTCGCTCACCCGTAAATCCTGCGCAATGATACGCTGTGCCAATGCTTCACATTCCTTGCGTGGATTGATCGTATGAGTATAGGTCACCTTTGGTTGGTGAAGCGAAAGAGGATGCAGATGCGCCCCTAAGGCAAGCAGTTTACGAATGCGATAGTCCTCTTGTGCACTCCACATCTGTTCCAAAATCCAAACATCATGAAGATCACCCTGTGTGATCTGCGCCATGCGCTCATTCTCCTGATCCTGCCATGAGCGAATCGGATATAACAGCGCAATCATCGCTTTTAATTCTCGCTGTGCGGCTGTTTTTTCCGGCAGTTCACAAGGCTGAATGCCATATAGTTTTAAATCTTCAATCAAAGTATAACACTGCGCAATAAAATCATAGTGTTCAATTAAAGATGCATAAACAGATGCACGATAGGTACGCAGTGCCTTACGATATTCCAAAAGTATCGCTTCCCGCTCAATTTCTTCTCCTACTCCATGACTCAAATAGGTATGTAAATCCACCAGTTTCACATGGGCTGTCCCCTGTTTGGCCATCTGGATGCGCAGCGGTGAATGAAGGTGCGATGGAGCGATTAAAATACCCAATGCTTGTGAATCAATCTGCGCAGTTGCCATAGTATCGTTTCCCTTTCCGTATCCTTTATAGAAGCGTTACCCATATTATAACTTTTTTTATCCATTTATGCGAAAGAAAACGCATGATTTTTGCCTGTAAATTTTTCCATCATCACTCGTTCTTATCGCTCATTTATCCATCTTTTCATCCTACAAGGCGAATCATCGTGTATAAAGAACATCTCTTTGTCCATACTCTCACTATCAGAAAAAGGAAAGGAAAAGCATGCGTCATTTGCGCATGTCGTAAAAACAATGAAAGTGAAATTATATCTTCTTATCAGTGCTGTATGGATGGCTGTATTATGTGTTTCCATCACCGCAAAACCGGCTGCTTTAACCTATACGATTTATTTTGATCAAGCATCCAAAAACAGCGCGGCAATCAAACAAGAGATTTTGCATCGCTATGGTGAATTGATTCGCGGTCTCCATGAGGAAAGTGAAGCTGTATTGCTTGTTCATAACTTGGATCTATTCATGTGGGAGGAGGATATGCATGCAAGTTGGACAAACAATGAACTGCTTATTGTCATCGGTGATGGCAAAGGCGCTCGCATCAGCGGTGATTTAGATCCACAATCCATTTGTCTGCCACAGGTAAAAACAAAATCCCTGTTTCAGGAATGGTTCGGTTCTGAATGAAACACAGGAATTATAAAAAAAGATCTTTTCTTGAAAACAGATAAAAAAATCATTTCTTACTTATAAACTATCAAACAATACAATATAAGGATACCTCACTCATCGCTACTTCCATGTTCGCAAACAGGAAGTACCTTTTTTATGTAGGAAGCATCCTGATACAAGCACGCTTCCAAATGCCGGTAAAGGATGCGAACAAGCATTTATTATGGTATAATAAAATCAATAAAACTATTTAGTGATAGGAGGATTATGACGATGAGTATTGTAATTGATTTCAGCGCTTTATTATTACTATATGTTTGCGTACTGTTTCCAAAATGGCGCCGCACCGGCAGGGAATGTTTGCTGGTTCATACCCTTTTTTATATCTATTTAAGCCTTGTGCTGTATGTGACGCTTATGCCGATTATCACTTCACTGCCCTTTTTGTTCAATCATCCATATACCCCCATGAATTTAGCACCATTCATCGACGTAACGGCAGGACGCGGTGACAGTATAAAACAAGTGGTTTTAAATATCATTATGACTGTCCCCTTCGGTTATCTTTTTCCACTTACTCGACGCAAAGAGGCATCCTTTGCCAAAACAGTGTTCTATTGTTTTCTCATGAGTTTCAGTATTGAATTATTACAGCCACTCATCAACGGTATTCGTGCTTCGGATATCACGGACATCATAACCAATGTGCTTGGCGGCATCATCGGCTATGGCTTATATCGTATCTTTCAACCAATCAGTGATTGGCTATTAACATATGTAAACAAGACCTCTAAATGAAAATAGTTCCTTACTTTAGATCTCTGCGTGATCTTTTCACACACGAATATCCTTATTCCTCATGCATGGCCATACTCTGTTTCGCCACATTTTCCCAACCTGCCTTAACATACTCCTTGAGTGATTCGATGCCTTCCTCTCGCATCAGCGCATCCACGAAAAACAGACCGGCAATATCCGGGTAACGCTCCCATAGTTCTACCTTCCTTATAATCCGCAAAAACATCTGCCGCTCTTGTTCATCAGTTAAATTATGCATTGCGGAATGATACATATAGAAAGCCTTTGCCTTGCGCTTCGCATACTGTGGTTCATGGAATACATAGGCATGATAATCTTCATTCCATGATGCGTATAACGCCAGTCCATGCACAAAGAAACGATATGCCATTTGTTCCTGAAAGGTTTGCGCAGTTGCGCTCTGCTTTTTTAGCACATGAGCGATCAACTGATAATGACATTGATTATGCAGAATATAAGTCATCTCTTTGACACTTTGCGTATAATCCGCAATGTTTAACAGATCCACAACCAAAAATGTTTTACCATCATGCATTGTGATATCCCCATCAAAGCGCTGATCACTGCCGATGATCGCCAAGATCTCCATATTTGCCAATTCCTTTTCGATCTGCGGGAATAAGGTTAGAATCAACACTTGATTCCATAGCGGAAAATGCTCATAGAAACGCAATTCATCACACAAGCGCTCACATACCGCTTGGCGCTGTAAGGAAAGCGATGGATTTCTACCATACTTTTGATAAAACCATGCCTGCTCATCCGGCAGGCTTTTGCGCTGATATGCCTCAATCACACCGGTGTTAATGATCATTTCCCTTCACTCTCTTTCTGGCCTGATTATACAATTCGTAACCAAAAAAGTCCAGTAAACGAAATGATATTTGACGCTCAAAAACTAATTGGCAATGGTATGATGAAAAATCGGCATATCATCACTTTCTTCTATGATGCGAAACTCCCATCCTTGTGCAATCCATTCTTCCAATGTACGCTCTAATGCCTGTAATGTTGCTTCATTGCCTGCCCCATCATGCATTAACATCATCACCGATTGCTTACCCTTGCATGATTTCATTGCTTTTTCATACAACGTATCAGCGGAAAGAGATGGATCCCCATCACCGTTTTCACCATTCCAATCATAATATACATAGCCTCTTTTCTCACATTCCTTGGCGAGTTCACTCATAATCCCCTGACGATAATTACGCGATACCGTATTGGAAGATCCCCCCGGAAAACGCAAAATATGGGTGGTAACACCTGTTTTTTCATAGATTAAATTTTTCACCTTGTCCACATCCTGAAAATACGCATCGACACTACTGTAAATCGTACTATATGCATGAGAATACGTATGAATCCCCAAGGCATGTCCGCGTTTATGAATTTCCGTCAATAGATCAAATGATGCCTCATCCGCTCCGGTCACAAAAAAAGTTGCCTTGATCTGATATTGATCCAAAATATCCAATATCGCTTTGGTATGTTTACTGGGACCATCATCAAAAGTCAGATACATCACCCGCTGCACGATTGCCTGATCTTTTTGCTGATCCAAAGCGCGATGCTGCGCCATTGTTGGCTGATCCTTTCTTTCATTGATACGATTGCGACGATCCATACGCGCTAAGCCATAAATCAAAGTCAAAAAACAGATGCAACAAATCAATACCTTCCCATAGGTTTTTCTTTCCATACACTCACATCCTTTTCCATAGTATGAGCGCCCAAAAAGAAGCCTATGCAAATCCACATCCAAAGGTAATCCCAAGATTCCCCTTGCCCACCATCCTTCTACTGCCACATCGCTCCATCGCTTAGGAAGAATCCTCTCTACCACTTGTTTCTAAAACCAATTTATGATATCTTACTCTTAGAAGATGAAAAATAAAAAGGAAAGGAGTTTCACTATGAACATCGCATGGATTGGGACAGGAATTATGGGAGGCGCTATGATGTGTCATCTCAAAAAGGCAGGGCATGAAGTATTCGCCTATAACCGCACAAAGGCAAAAGCCTTAGCGTATGCAGACCAAGGAATTCACGTATGTGATACGATTGGTGAATGTGTAGAATCAGCGGATGTCATCTTTACCATGGTGGCGTATCCTCGTGATGTGGAGGAGGTCGTGGAAACGATACTAGCCCATGCCAAGACAGGCAGTATGGTCATTGATATGACAACCTCATCTCCCACATTAGCCAAGCGTCTTTATGAGAATGGAAAAAACCAGGGAATTGCCATTCTGGATGCGCCGGTATCCGGTGGGGACAGCGGTGCGAAGGCAGGTACTTTGTCGATTATGGTTGGCGGTGATGAGGATGCCTATACCAAAGCTGTACCTTTATTTCAAACAATGGGAACTCCGCATTATATGGGGGAAGCAGGAGCCGGACAGCACACGAAAGCGTGTAACCAAATTTGTGTGGCGGGCGCCGTTGCCGCAATGAGTGAGGCCGTACATTATGCCCGTAAAAATCACTTAGATGCCAAGCAGATGCTGGAGGCAATCGCCGGGGGAGCTGCCGGCAGTTGGCAGATTAACAACACTGCCCCTCGCGTATTGAATGAGGATTTTGCGCCGGGTTTCTTTATCAAACACTTTATCAAGGATATGCATATCGTTCAGGAAGTTATGAAGGAACACGGTGAAAATTTACAGATGCTCGACAGCGTTTGTGCGATGTATGAAGCCCTAGCCGATCAGGGCCATGAGAATGATGGCACGCAAGGATTGATTCGTTATTACGAGTCATAAGAGAGCGCATCATGGATCAAACAATCGGTTTTATCGGCTGCGGTAATATGGGCAAGGCAATGGTGGAAGGCATTATGAAAGCTCATCTTGTGGATGGTGAACAGTTAATCGTTGCCAATGCGCATCCGGAAAAATTACAGGAATTAAGCAATCGCTATGATTTCTATATTAGCGATAATGAAACGGTGGCGAGGCATGCAGATCTTCTCATTTTAGCAGTAAAACCAAATTTATATGCCCCGATTCTCAAAGAAATACGTGATCTCATTCAAGAACATACGATCATAATTGATATCGCCGCAGGTATTCGCATGCAAGATATCACAGCGATGATGAATCGCCCCTGTAAAATCGCAAAGGTAATGCCCAATACTGCGGTGATGGTGAATGAAGGCATGAGTGCTGTCTGTTTCAATGATGCCATAGATGCATCCGATCGTCATGCGATCATGAGCCTATTCACCTGTTTGGGTAATGTGAAAGAGGTTGAGGAAGAACTGATGGATGCGATTACGGCAATCAGTGGTTCTTCGCCTGCCTATATGTGCATGTTTATCGAAGCACTGGCAGACGGTGCGGTGTTACTTGGCATGAAGCGCGAAGATGCATATTTATTCGCCGCACAAACCATGTTAGGAACAGCCAAGTTATTATTGGAAAGCGGCCTTCATCCAGCCATCTGTAAAGATCAGGTGTGTTCTCCCAAGGGTACCACGATAGAAGCTGTTGCCAAATTGGAAGAGAAGGGTTTTCGCAGCGCCATCATCGAGGCCATGTGCACTTGCGCCGCCAAAAGTAAAGCCATGCAGGAATAAGTATTGATATAAAAGCGCTCAAATGACAGATACATCTGAGCGTTTTTTTCATTCCTATTTTTGTGGTAAACCATAACTTAGCCATGAATCATCTGTCGTATCCCACAGACGTATTCCCTATTATCCTTGTTAATTATTATGCGGTGAGCGAACACTGCCTCCCTCAATGATGCGCTTTGTCGTTGTTCCATCATCATTGTAAATCAACTGAAGATCCTGCGTAATCGTATACTGTTCTCCGACAAAATAATGATAGGTTAATTCAAAGGGTTTATCATCCACATTCCAAAGAATGCTTTGTTTTAACAGTGGGATATGGGCACTGCCGATGATCTTTACCTGTTCGCCGGTTGGCAATGTTGCGCAAAATTCGGTATTGCCATAAGAGCGATGAATTCCAAGTTCTTCTATATACGCATTAAAAGAACCCTTTAAGCGTGTGATATCCACCGATGGCATAATCGCCTGCGATACATACGTATAAGAAATACAAACGATATTATCATCCGCATAGCGAATGCGCACAAAAAAATGCACGTATTCCTCATCCTGAATGTTCAGTTTCGCTGCCACAGTTTTGATATCTTTGCCTTTCAGCACCCCATAATGATGAAGTTCCGAGCGCGGTTCCATCCCCGCATCCAAGATCTGTGCGGTAATGCTGTTGGTTTTTAACAACGATTTGCGGATGCTTGTCTTATAAGCAGAGGATACCATCGTTCCTTTGCCCGGGATGCGATGGATATAGCCTTTTGTCGTCAATTCATTCATTGCCTTCGTAAAGGTCATATGGCTTACCTGAAATTGCTTACAGATTTCTTCTTCGCTTGGCAGTGGCTGACGATCCTTCCACTTTCCACTTTCAATCTCCTGTTTATAATATTCAATGATTTTGATATATTTGGGTAATTTATTCATCTGTGCTACCTTCCCTCATAATTATAAGTCGGATCCCCTCATAAGGCAAGAAAAACCCGCAAGCGCGGGTTGATTCATCTCGCTATTTCGCCTCACTATCCGTGACATTACCATGACGCTGACTAGGATAATGGGAAGAAACATAGCGCTTCTTAATCGGTGATACTTTTGTATCAATACCAACATCCTCACAGATCAATGCGGACAATACCTGAAAGGGAATCACATAGATCATCGGTGAAAGAATATCTGTCGTGCGATAAGAGAACTTCAAGTCACGCGGCGTGATTTCAATGCCTTCCTCACAGGTTACCACAAAGACATGTTCACTGAAAGCATCCTTATAATAAGGAATGAGTTCCTGACAACGGGCAAATTCCTTTTCTCCCTCACTTGCGATTAGGAAAATATAATTATCCTTGTTATAGGCACGCATCGGTCCATGCATCTGTTCCTCCATCTCATAGCCTGTGCAAGGACGTGAGAAGGTTTCAAAGAATTTCAGACGTGCTTCCAAAGCGGTTGGGAAATTCACCCCATATCCGGCAATGGAAGATTTCGTCATTTCCAAGAACTCTGCTTTATTCGCATGATACCAGTCAATAGATTCCGCCACAATGACATCCATATGATCTGCCAATGCTTTCGCATCGCTGTCCATCTGTTGATAAGTGGCATCATCCAATAGACCTTTGCGATGTGCAATTTCGATTGCTTGGATATAGAATTGGAAGATGGTTTCCGTATAGCCGCGCGTTTCTGGTCCAATCTCTTCCTCTTCGCATACCAAATGGCAGTAAGTGTCACTCAATTCTTCAATCACACTGTTCAACTGCTCACTCACGCTAATCGTATAACAGCCCAATTCACCGGCACGCTTCAACGCATCGCAAGTGGAAATACTATCCCCATGCTGGGAAAAACCAATCACGCAAATCTCATCGTTTTGAAAGATACCGGTTGGATTTACCTGCTCATGATAAGTGAAGATCGTCGGCTCACAAGCAACTCCCTCCACCTTCAATATCTCCACAAAGATATTGCGGATTACCAAAGCCACATGATGCGATGTGCCCGATCCTAAGAAATACACCTTTTTAAAATTATGGGTGACAAATGCATTCACAAAGTCATGCATATATGTGTCGCGAATATCATAGGCCTTCTTCAATACGCGTGGGGTATCCTTAATATGCCCGATCATAGATAATTTTTCTTTCATGTGTTCCTCCTTTTATCTTGTTTCATCTGTTGGGTTTATCCCTTGTGTTCTAATAGCTCAACTCCATTATAACAAGATGAAAGCAAGAACGCAAGCATAAATATATACTTTTTATGAATTTAATATATATTTTCTTGATATCTGATTGTTTGCTCATCCTGCTTGAAAGGATCTAAAACGATCACAATGGCTGTAATGGATGGTGTTTTACCCATCTTAAGGGTGTGAATTATAACCCTTTATTTGAATCCGATCCTGCGCTATAACCAATATCTTAAACGTATGAAGCGCTGAACACACATAGATACATATCATCCGCTATCAAACCCCTGAATGCTCTTTTTTTACAGAAAGATCATGCCATTTACTTTCAATGGCATGATTCTATTTTCTTTTCTTTATGTATAATTCAGTGTCTTACGCCATATATTATAAGGAAGACATGCCGCTTTTTGTCGTTTTACGTCGGATTCAACCACTGAAACCGATTACTTTTTCATAAATATATATACTTTCTTATTGACATATCGAAATATCATATATATAATCTAATTACTAATAGCTCATATGCCCTTGGGCATACAATCAGGAATCAGAGGTGATCCTATATGAATCGAATCATACTTGCATCACATAGTAAACTGGCCTCAGGAATGGCGGAAACCATCCGTTTCTTTGGCGGCGGTGAAGTGGAAGTTCTGGAACAGGAACTGCGTGACACCGGCTTTGATGCACGGGCAGAGGCGCTCTTATCGCGCTATGCAAATGAGAATTGTATCGTATTTACAGATTTATACGGCGGCTCGGTCAATCAATGCTTTTTCCGATTGCTTGCCAAATATCACTTTCATCTAATCACAGGGATGAATTTGGCTGTCATACTTGAATGCATGTTCACTACACAAACGATAGATGAGGCTTTTATTCATCAAGCAATGGAAGGCGCACACCAACAGTTTGCCTATATGAATGATGTGCTAAAGCAAGCCCTGTGTGATGAGGACGAGGATGATTAGAAAGGAGCGGACACTATGATTCAGTTGGTTCGTGTCGATGGACGGTTAATTCACGGTATGGTGGCGGTTACATGGTGCGGTATGTATAATCCGCAAATCTTGGCAGTGGTAAACGATGCGGCTGCCAATGATGAATTTCATACGATGACGCTGAAATTAGCGAAACCCGGTACGGTAGAAAAATGCTTTGTCTGGACCAAAGAGAAAGCTGTGGAACGAATTAACAGCGGCAAATATGACAAGAAAAAGATGTTCATTACGGTCGCAACCGTAGAGGATGCGTATGAGTTGGCAAAACGCTGTCCCGCTATCACAAGCATTAACATCGGACCTGAAGTTGAGGGTGGCGATGGTCGTGTGACCCAAGGAAAACAGGAGATCAGTGAAGGTGTTTGGATCAATGAAGCTAAATTTCAGTTGTTGAAAGAACTTCACGAAGAAGGCAAAGAAGTATTTGCGCAGATCACAACCGCAATGAGCAAAGTCACATGGGAGGAGATTGCGGCAAAATTTCGTTAAAGGCGCATTTTGTGCCAATGCATAAGGGATTGAGAAAAGAAAAGGAGAAAACATATGATTTTACAAGCGTTTTTAGTTAGTTTAGTCGCTATGTACGGTCGTTTGGAACAAGGTTGGATGGGCCAACAGATGATCGCAAGACCAATTTGGTTATGCCCATTGGTCGGTTTATTACTGGGAGACTTCCAGCAAGGTGTCATCATCGGCGGTTCGCTGGAATTGATTTGGGCCGGTGTCGTACAGGTTGGTGCGACTCCTACTGAGGTAGTAACCGGTTCTACCGTTGCCTGTGGTTTGGCGATTATCAATGGATTGTCCGTTGCTGAGGCCATCACCATTGCCATTCCGGTTGGTTTATTGGCTACCTTAATCGGTGAAGTCAATAATACTGTTACAATTACATTGTGGTCTCCGATGGCCAACCGCGCTGCCGAAGTCGCTGACACAAAGAAAATCTGGTGGCTTGGTATCGCCGGATGCGCTACTCAGGCATTGATGTATGGTATTGCCGTATTCTTAGCAGTATCCGCCGGTTCTGCGGCAGTCAATGCGGTCATTGAATCCATACCGCAAGTGGTTCGTGATGGTTTATCCAATGCCAGCGCAATTTTACCAGCAGTCGGCATTGGCATTCTGATGCAGTATTCCTTTGATATCAAATTTGTCGGTTTCTTCCTGCTTGGCTTCCTGTTACCGACTTATTTGGAATTTGGCAGTGTCGCAGTCGCACTTGCAGGTGTGGGCGCTGCATTGATTTACTTCTTCTTGAAACCAAACGAAGTGGAGGATGACTAACATGGGCACAACTTTAACCAAAAAAGAATTAAATTCCGTCTTTTGGCGGCACTATCAAATTTTAGGCTGCTATTCTTATGATAAGCAACAAGGTATCCCATATTTGCGCGCAATGCTTCCAGCCTTACAAAAACTGTACCCTGAACAGGATCAGTTGATTGCGGCGATGAAGCGTCACAATACAATGTTTAATACAACTTGCGCATTTGTGCCGTTTTGTTTAGGAATCTCCTGCGCAATGGAAGAGGAATATGCCAACGATACGACGAATCAATTTAATCCTGACAGTATCGGTGCGGTAAAAATTGCGCTGATGGGCCCATTGGCCGGAATCGGTGACAGTTTCTTTTGGGGAACTTTCCGTTTGATCGCATGTGGTGTTGGTGCACCATTGGCCGCTGAAGGCAATGTGCTTGGTGTGATCTTGTATCTGCTGTTAAATCTGATTCCATCTACCCTCACCAGATGGTATGGCTTCAAACTTGGTTATAATGGCGGTCGCCAGTTCCTTGCCCGCATTCAGGCAGATGGTACACTCGCCAAACTAACCGAGTCCGCTAAGGTGCTGGCAATGGTGGTCATCGGTGGTATGATTCCGCAAATCGTTAAGTTTCCATTGTCTCTCACCTTGGAGATGGGTGGCGGAACCTTCGTTTTGGCCGATGTACTGAACGGCATTATGCCCAATCTTCTGCCACTGTTATTATCTTTGTTTGTCTACAAACTGTTAATGAAAGGCACTAAGGTCAACTATATCATATTCGGACTGCTTGGCTTTGGCATCCTGATGACATTGATCGGCATCATGTAATTCAATCGGGTGGAATCTCATTTCCACCCTGTTTCTTTCGATGGGAGGTCCTAATATGCCTTATGCATGGATATTCACACTGGTCGTACTCTTCGCAATCGCCGCTGTACTCGTTCGCCGTATCACCCTGCAAAAGTTGTTAAAAGAAATCTATGTCAGCGCCTATGTAAAAAAGGATCAGGAATTATTCCTGCTTCATATCAATTCCCCGCAGGCAAAGATGCTCATGTCACAGTCGGCACGCCTACTCATCAAACTCAATTACTACATTGCCACCGACAATGAGGAAAAAGTAGTAAAGATGTGTGAACAATTACGCCATACGCGCATGGATAAGAATAATACCAAAGCCTTTTATTCCACTGCGATCGGTTATTACACGGAAAAGCAGCGTCCTGACGCACTTGCGCTGCTTCAGGAGTTAAAACAAAAGAGTGAACATTCTAAGGATCAGGCGTTAATTTTGTTGTATATGGACTCCCAATTATTGTATGATATCTATATCCGTAAGGATAAGACAAAAGTTGCCTTTCTACAGGAAATGATCAATAGTGATCCGGATCCTGATACCAAGGCAATCTGCCGGATTCGCTTGGCTCGCTTGTACTCCTTCACCGAGGAAGAAACGGCGTCGAAGCATCAACTACAGCTTGCCTATCAAGAAGGCAGTGAGCAAGTGAAAAAAAAGGTTTCACGTATTTTAAAAGAAGGATGGTAACGCTATGACAAAGCAGACGATTAAAGCGGTCTTTTTCGACCTCGATGGCGTGTTGATCAATTCTGAGGTGATGCATCAACGCATTACCGAAGATTTTTTACGGGAGGAACGCCTTCCCATTCCACCGGAGCGCTTTTACTTGTTAATCGGCTCCCATAAAAGTTTAAATCCTTGGCCGCAAATCTTCGCCGGCATTGATTTACCAATCAGTGAGGAGGAGGTTCGCACCCGCCTGCGGAAATATAAGCAGGTGCGTTTGGCCCAAGAGGATTATGGCAGTTATATTTTCCCTGAGGTAAAACAGGTATTAAGCAAATTAAAAGAAAAAGGATTGCGCATCGCCTGCGCCTCCAGCAGCAATATGGCATATATTCAAGAAGTATTGGATAGCGGTGAATTACGTGGACTGTTTGATTTAATCGTCACCTGCGATGATTTTCAACGCAGCAAGCCGGCACCTGATATTTATCTGCATTGTCTGAATCATTTTCAGTTGCCGAAACAACAGTGTATCGTGGTTGAAGACAGCGAGATCGGAATCGCTGCCGGCAAAAGCGCAGGACTTACGGTGATTGCTCGCAAAGACACGATCTTTCATCTGAATCAAAGCCAAGCAGATGGCTTTATTGATGATTTAACCGGATTGTTGGCACTGCTTTAAATAATACGGTATAGGCCAAATCTTATTTCCATTATTTATAAATCGTAAGGACACTTGTCTCCTCTGATTGTGTGGTTGTTATACACCTAAATATAGGTGAACAGTGGTCCTTGCATACAATCATAATATGAGCGATCCATCCATCAAGGATAGGTCATTCCAAAAGACATGAATTTCCTCAAGGAAAAGCACTTCCGCTGTATATTCGTTATAGTGAAGTGCTTTTTTATATTTATGATCCTTTCGCTTACTTATCTATACTTTTAACATAGTGAAAGCAAGCAATTCAGTAAGCATCTATTTATAGTGTTAATTCTGATAATCAAAATTTTCCTGCTTCACCAGCGCAAAACACTTGAGTTCATGATCCTCTAATTCCTCTTTGTGCATATCAATCGCATGGATTTGATGCGCATCATACGTGGTGTAATAATAGATTCCACGAGTCGCATTACAACAGGAGGTATAAATCGTGATTTCATAAGTCCCCTTTTCACTGATACAACAGCCGCGCTGTTGATCCACACTTTGCAGGATATGAAAAAACTGCGATACACTGGAGGATTCATCCACTTCACTGCGGGAGTTTAATTTCACAAAAGCCGCCCGTACAAAGCGTGACATGGAAGAAAGATCACCGGGTAGGCCGATCGCTCCCATCCCTCTGCCATATGGCGCAAGAGCCAAACGATCACTGAATTGATTGATCGGTTCCTTAGGGCTTAAACGCATATAGTTGTTCAAATGAAATGCTTGTTGGGGAAAGGGAGGATTGTTCGTCAAAACGCCGATGGGATTATCATATACTTTTCTTCCTTCACTGCCCCATTCCACAACGATGCAATCTTTGGCATCGGCAATGATCCAATGAAGCTGCGCCACACTTAACTGTTCATCAAAGGCCGTGTTTACCAAGTTGGTATTTGCCAGTAACGCACGTGCTTCTGTAACATTCGCACACTGGGCCAAGATCCATGGAATCAATTCAAATTGGGCAATGTTTTCAAGTCCCTGTTTGACTTCTTGATAAAAGGCATTGCCGACAAAGTTTAAGCCGGCCATGCACAATCCATGTTCATTGACAGCGTCATAATACAAGGGATATTCCTGAGCGACATATGCCATTCCAATCATCGCATAGTGGGAAGTTAGCGGCGAACGGTGGCGAAAGGGCAGCACAAAGCGGCGGGGTGTGATTACAACTTCTTCATGATAGGAATGATCATAATCCAAGGTGCGTCCAAAATAGAAATCTTTGGTTTGATAGGTCACTGCGGTACACATTAAAATGCCTCCTTATCTTCTATAATTACTATGGTTCACTTACGTAATTTCATGTATGCCAATGTAGAAGGGATTGTTTGTCTTGAACGCTTTGCTTGTATGTGGATCACGAATGGGTGATGATATGCGCAGGACAATCCTCCGGATGTGCTAATAGGCGCGCAAGGATGGCGGGGCGGATATCGTAGCGTTCGAGTTGATGGATATCAACCCAGCGATACATATGAATGATATCTTCTTGTTCCTGAAAACTGAAACATTCCATATCCGGTAATTCATCGGGTTTCACACTTACCAAATGATAAAAGCACAGTTCGTGATATGCACAATTCTGTGTTTGTTCAATAAAAAAGTTTTCATGAATACAAAGGAAACGAGCATGACCCATAGACAAGCCAAGTTCTTCCTTTAATTCCCGCCACAGTGCCTGTTCGCTGTTCTCCTGCATACGAACGCGGCCACCGGGAAGCCATTCATACGGAAATCCTAATTTTCTGCTGACTAAGATTCGTTGATTGCGTATGATCAATGCGCCAACGCGTATATTTAAAATCCCCTGATCCATCTTGATATTACAATCGCACATATTCCTGCCTCCGCTACAATAAGATCGTCTCTGGCCAATCTATTTCGCAAGTATCTTTGCATAAGTATAGCACAGAGTGTGCTCTATTGAATAGTTAAAGAAAAGGCGCTCTCATCCTTACTATAAGGAAAGGGCGCTTTTTATCATCCAGTGATTGATACTTACATCATTTTTATGGTTATTCAAATTCCGGTGGAAAGTCTGCTTCCCCTTGTTGGAAATGGCCATCCGGGAGTTCCCTACGTCCACCATCCGGTTTTGCGTCAAATCCCTGATGTGGCATACCACCGGTTCCACTTTGGGTTATTTGCTCGTTTAATGTAATTGTGGCTATTTCTTCTCCGCCACTGATCGCTCCTGTATAATATCCACCGGTTTGGATTACTCCACCTTGCCCGCCTGCATACAACGTATAACTTTCTCCTTCTTTGAGTTGCGGCATACTGAGCACCACACTGGAGAATGCACGTGGTGAACAAAAGCCAATCAACACATCCCCTGTCTGATCACTGATATAAGCGAGTGTATCTTGTGCCTGCATTTCTGTATGGATCATGAAGCCATACTGTTCAGAGTTTGATGAAGGGGCCTGTGCCATTTGTGCGCTGCCAACAGCCAGTAAGATTCCACCATTCATCGTAAACTCCTGATCATAATCCAATGCGCCATTCGCGCCATCCTGAGGTCCGTAAATCACTACACTTCCCCCATCCATCACAATCGAACCATTGGCATCTAACCCATCGCCAAGCGCATCCACTTGTATCTTGCCACCATGAATTTCAATCCTATGCGAGCTTTCTTCCTCCCCTGCCGCATTGATCCCATCATCACTGGCAATTACGGAAATCATCCCACCCGATAGAATGACTTGGCTGCCTTCCAGCCCCTCATAACTTTTAAGAATCTCTATCGTGCCATCCGCTACGCTCAGTGTTTGATCACTGTGGAAGGCATCATCTCCGCTTTGAACCTGATATTTGCCACCATATATATTCAGATCACCATTCGCATGAAAACTGTCATCCTCACAATCCATGATGAAATTACCCTGTTCAATGCTGAATTCATTTCCTGCCTTAATCCCCTTTGTGCTGATGGTATCGCTATCTGCATCTGTTTCAAGGACATCACCTGATGCACCTTGCCCCTGCATAAATTGTGGCCCTCGCATATCCGGTTGAGCATTGTGCACGACAGATGCACTTCCTTCCCCACTTTTTATTTCAAAAGTACCATCATAAATCACCAGATTGTGCTCACTTTGTATACCGTCCTGTTTTGCGTTAATGGTAAAATTACCGTTCTCAATCATGAGATCCCCTTTGCTTGTATCCTTATCATATGTTGTTTTCAAACCATCACCGCGTGTATTTAGCGTAAACCGGCCGCTATGAATATACAGATCGTCTCGCCCGATGATTCCATCCTGCGCATCACGCACCTGATAATCTCCATCCATGATCTTCAGTGTATCTTTTGTGCAGATCGCATCCAAATCCTGTGCATTCAAAGAGAGTGTTCCTGTTCCATTCAGTGTCAGATCATCTTGAGCATAAAGTAACGCAGGATACTGTATATCATCCTTCTGTCCTTCCCTTTGAACCGACAAGGTGTTGATACTGCCCGCAGGCATCGACACAATCAATTTTTGCGCATTGACACATAAGATCGCCGGCGCATTATCACTTTCAATCGAAATCGAGTTTAACACCAATCGCACCGTTTCATCCTCAGCCACATCTATCAAAAGCGTGCCTGACAAACTCCCCTCCACTATATAAGTCCCACCCTCCTGAATCGCAACTGTACCATTCTGCGTGTTTAAATCTATCCGTGTTGTGTTGACATCACTCGTTTCGCTAAACCAATCTTCTTCATCATAGCGTATTTCACTCTGTTTACTTTCCTTTGATTCGATCGCCTGCCTCTGACAGCCACGACCTAAGCATAATGCGATGGCCGCAAAACTTAAACCGATTCCTTTCTTATAATTCATCATGGTTGACCTGCCTTCTTGCGACCACTATATTTAAATTGCCATTACGACAACGGAGTGCATCAATCAATGCCTTTTCCTGTTTCACCTCTTTCAGCGTAATTTGGTAATAGAGATCAAACATTGAGCCTAGTTGAATCGTTTTCACTTTGATAAGGTCCACCTGTTTCAGATAATGGGCAAATATATCATCGAAAATTTCGGTATAATCGAGATTCTCCGGGATGGTAATGTGAAGATCTTTACGTGCCGATATCGTGCTTCGCTGTGGTAACTGATAAAAAAGATAGGCCGCAATACCAATCACAAATGCGATAAAACAGGCAAACGTCAAATAACCCATTCCCGCTGCCAAACCGATTGCCATCGCAAAAAAGATAAAGACAATTTCTCGTGAACTGCCCGGCACGGAGCGAAAGCGCACCAAGGAAAATGCCCCCAAGGCCGCTACGCCGCTTCCAAGATTACCATTCACCATCATTATTACAAGCTGAACCAATGGCACAAGCAATGCCAAAGCCACTTTGAACTGTCTTGCAGTTTCTTCTTTCGCCTGATAGATCAAGGCAATCCAAATACCCAGAAACAAAGATACAAAGGTACACATTACCCCCATCTGAATACTTAATCCATTTTCTATTTCATTGAATACGCTGTTAAACATGAGTGTACACCGTTCCTTTCTGTGCGAATGTTTATTGTTTCATCGTATCTCATATTCCTAACCTCACTCTGTGCTCTTGTCAAACAATCCGCTGTATAAATTCTCCCGTATTTAGAAAAAGAGATGGGATACAGCGATAATTGAGCCAGCAGATGACTGAGCCATAAAGGATAAGCCGCACTTACCTTGATCTCCATCAAGGTCATGGATTCATCCATCAAAAGCGCTCCTTGATCATGGGCATCCAAGCACAGATTATCATAGCGTCTGCGAATACCGGTATCGAGGGTAATGCGCAGATCTTTCTCATCTTTACCGATCAGCGGAACACGATCATAGGCAAGAAATACTTTTGGATACGGTCGATAAAAATGCATAACATATTCAATTTCCTTGGCAATCTGCGTATGTGCCGAGATGAGTTCTCCGGTTTTTAGAAATGTATTTGCCTCTGCCAGAGATAAGGCGATACGCCGCTTATTCACTATCCCGCGGCATTTCTTCTTTAATTCTAAATAGATAGGCATATCCTCATGGGCAATTCCATAACTGCGCATGCGTAGTTTCTCTTTGTAGGGCGGTTTTTGAAGCGAAGTGGCGATCATATGATCCTGCGCATTATCAAAATAGATATTACAAATCGTGGCAGGACCAAAAGGATCAGATATCAAATGGGATTGGGCCTGTGCCAAGAAACAGGAACGCTGTTCATGAGTGAGTAAATACTTCTTTTCCAGACGCTGAAAAATCATTTTTGTGGCATTCATAGTTTCACCTCTTATGCGTCTATTCTAACAACGCAGCGTGGCGTACACATGGTGGTAACCTGAAAAACAAGTGAAATAGAAGTGGGTATAAGCGAAACCATAAGTACCCTTAGGTGGTGGTAGGAATGAGTGTGGCTCAAATGGTTACGCTGATAGTGGTTGAATGAGGGTGAGGAAACAATAAAATGTAATGCCATTATACTCACGCTATGGCAAAACATTTGATGTAAAAGTATTAAAAAGCAGAAAAAAGAGTATGAACGAATACCCCAAGAATCTAATAAAAAAGAATAATTTATATTGTCGATCGCAATGCAGGATATCTTATCACTGCATAAATCAGTCCTTTTCTTTGTGCTTTTGTATGGTATAATAGGGACAATTTCAGGGATGTATATCAGGGATAGAATGAATGTACCACACAATAAAAGGGGGAGTGTCAATGAGTCAACTTGCCATCGCCGATGCGCTTGAGCATTCGCAGATCAAACATGCATATGATGAATACTGTAAACAAATCTTAGGCAATAAACAAGTCTTATCCTGTATCTTAAAGGAATGTGTTTCTGAG
>JAAWON010000069.1 GCA_022799495.1 Erysipelotrichaceae bacterium
TTGTAGATATACGTACAAATATTTATTCTTTATATCAATGTTTTCTTTGACAGTACATTCCTTCCCTTTTGTGCAGGAATTGCGAACATGAATTTGAATGCAAGTGCACCGTGAGAACTGAGCGTAAGAACTGGAAGAAGGAAAATCTGTCAAAAAAATAAACAATGAAAGAAGGTAGGATAAAGATGAATCTGGAAGCATTGCTGGATCAGCTGCCGCAGATAGACACGTTTATGACGGCTAAGGAATTGGATGAGAGTTCCTTTGCCTTAGCGAAGCAATATCCCCATATGGTCTCTTTGCGCAAAATCGGTGAAAGTCGCCAGCAGCATCCGCTATACTGCCTGAAAATCGGCAAAGGACGCAAAAAAGCACTGATGTATGGTTGTCCCCATCCCAATGAGCCGATTGGCTGTATGATGCTGGAACATTTATCACGATTACTTTGTGAACATCCGACGCTGGCAGAAACACTGGATACAACATTTTATATGATCAAAGTGAGTGATCCCGATGGCTTAGCCCGCAATGAAGGCTGGCTCAAAGGCCCCTTCACCTATGCGAACTATGCCAAACATTTCTTTCGCCCCATCTCTGATCAACAGGTGGAATGGACCTTCCCGCTGCATTATAAAAACTATCACTTCGATGATGTTCTGCCGGAGACAAAAGCAATCATGAATTTAATGCAAGAGATTCAGCCGGATTTTGTCTATTCCCTGCACAATTCCAGTTTTGGTGGTGTATACTTCTATGTCAATCATGCCCACCCTAAGATTTTAAAACAATTGCCACTTAGCGCAAAACGAGCAAATCTCCCCTTGAATCTAGGCGAACCGGAATGTGCGTTTTCACAGACCTATGCGCCCGCTATTTATGAGTTTTTAAAAGGCACTCAATACTATGATTATTATGAAGAAAATCTAGCAGGAGATCCTTGTGATGCGATGGTATGTGGTGGCAGTTCCTTAGATTACATGAATACGATTCATCCTGATGCCTTTGTCATGATGTGTGAAGAACCATACTTCTATTGTCCGGCAAGCAGTGATCTATCACTATGTACAATGAGCCGCAAAGAGGCCATTCTGCATGGTTTTGCGCAAAGCAGGAAAGTCCGTGAGGAACTGCGCAAAGCGATTGCACGACTGCGCCCTTATGGCAATCCCCACTCACAATATATGCGCGCCTTATCCATGTATGGCGATGACAGTGATCGGGAAGAAAAAGCACAGTTGGCGCTCATGGACGCAAATCCTCAAATATATGAACAACCGGCAACCAAAGCAAGCTGGTTCGATAATGATGTGGCCGCAAGATGGTATCCGTTGTTAGGCTTTGGCATGATCATCGGCTGTGTGGATGAGTTATTGCTTACCCCACTTGATGAGCAAGCACAAGCAGATCTTGCAGCACTCAAAGCGGACTGTGAACGCTATGTGGACAGCGTTTGCGCGCAAATTGAGGAAAGTGTCCCCTGTAAGCCCATCCCCATTCGCACCCTTGTTTCGGTACAGCTGGAAAGTGCTATCAGCGTGTTAACTACATTGGAGGTAAGAACATGAAGTTACAAGCGGTTTTAGATCTCATCCCTGAGATCCATGAGTTTATGACGCCAGAGGAAATGGATGAAAGCACCTTCGCTTTGGCAAAACAGTATCCTGATATCGTTCAGGTAGATCAAGTCGGCGAAAGCACCCGGAATTACCCGATTTATCGCTTGAAAATTGGCAGCGGTCAAAAAAAGGCATTGATTTTTGGTTGCCCGCATCCCAATGAACCAATCGGAGCCATGATGATCGAGCATTTGGCAAAAATTCTATGTGAACAGCCAGCCTTATTACAAGAATTAGATACCACCTTTCATCTCATCAAATGCGTAGATCCCGATGGCGTGCATTTGAATGAGGGCTGGTTAAAAGGACCATTTACCTATGCGAATTATGCATCCCACTTTTATCGCCCGGCCTCTGTGAAACAGGTGGAATGGACGTTCCCATTTCATTATGAAAACTATCATTTCGATGAGCCTTTATCAGAGACAAAGGCAATCATGCGCGTCATTGATGAGGTAAAACCAGATGTATTATACAGTCTGCACAATTCCAGTTTCGGTGGGGTGTACTGGTATCTCACCCAAAATAACAGCGCTGTCGTAGATCATTTAGGTGCTGCGGCACAGCGGGTGGATCTTCCCTTGAGTTTAGGAGAACCGGAGATGCCATTTTGTAAAACCTATGGCGATGCGATCTATCAGCTCCCGCAGAGTGCCGATATGTATGAATATTTCAAGGCCAATTTGGATAAAGATCCCGCCGAAGTAATGAAGGGTGGCGGATGCAGCGCCGATTATCTCAGCACGCAAAATGCGGATGCATTTACCATCATCTGTGAGATGCCCTATTTCTTCTGTCCCGACAGCAACAATCTCGCTCCATGTGCAGATATGACACGCAAGGAGGCAATTTTAAAAGGTTTTGAGATTCAAGACACCTATTTGGCAGAATTAAAACATGCATATGCAAAGTTACAGCCATATGCGGATGCGACAAGCAGTTGTATGCTTGCGTTGGCAGAGCGTTGTGAGGATCATCAGGATCATCGTGATGCACAGCGGGCCCTAATGGATGCGAATCCATCGGAATATGAAGTGCCCTGCACGATCTCCAGTCGCTTTGACAATTTGATCGGTACCCCATGGTATACATTGATTGCCTTCGGAATGGTGCGAAGCGCCGCAAAACAAGCGCTGAATCGCAGTGATCTCAGCGAACAGGCAGTTCATGATTTGAACAAGCTAGTATCAAAGACCGAGCAGTTTATCAATGAAAAATGTGCTTGGATTGATGCGCAAGTACCGTGTCAGCCAATCGCAATTCGTAAATTGGTGAGTGTTCAAATGGAAAGTGCTTTATTGGCACTGGGAATGAAAGGAGAATAAATATGCTCATTCAAAACGCAACGATACATGATGGAAAACGTCATGTATTCCAAGGAGATATTTTAATTGAAGACCATATCATCAAAGCCATCGGCACAAACTTAAGCAGCGATGGCGAATGTTTCGACGCAACCGGTATGCATGTTTTTCCCGGTTTTATCGACCCTATGAGCAACTGGGGTATCTTAGGCCCCGGTCGTGAAATTCGCGGCAATGCGGAGGACAATGATGAACATAGTGATGTATGTACACCGGAAATGAATATCATCTATGCCTTTAACGGCAGAGGCATTCGGATCCAGCAATTAGGTGCATTTGGCATTACCGCAGTCGGTGTCGCTCCTTCCAGCAATAATCTATTTGGTGGAATGATGGGCGTATTTGATGTCGATGGGATCAATCCCTTTCATATGTGCATCAAGGAAAAAGCAGGTTTAAAAGCATGTGTAACCAATAGCGTAACAAAATTTTGGGGAGCGAAAAATCTGATGCCCAGTACGCACATGGGCATCTTCCAACTGTTAAATGAAAAACTACGGGAAGCACAGGAATATGATGAAAGCAAAGGATATGACAGTAAAAAGGCTGCCATTCGTGAAATGTTGGATCATCATATGCCTTTATTTGCCGTAGCGAAAACGCCGATGGAGGTACATTCCCTGTTACAGGTGACAAAGCCATACGACCTAGATCTGGTCATTGCCAGTGGATATGGCTTACAGGATTGTGAGGAAGAATTGTTACAGCGCCGTCCCGGTATCATTGCGGCCGTTTCAATTGATGGATTCAATAACGATGCGCAAAGCGGCGATTATGAATTGTTATATCGCTTGTATTCACAAGGACTGCACGTATCCCTTGCCAGCAATGTCGATGGCACAATGTGTTCACGTGAAGAAGTATTGTGGAATGGCTTAGATATGTATAAAGCATGTCATGATGAAGAAGCGGTCATTTCCATGATGAGTTATGAGAATGCCCATCTGCTGGGAGTAGATGATGTCACCGGTTCCATCGAGGAAGGCAAACGAGCCGATTTAACCATTTACAATGCCCACCCGATTCTCACTTATCAAGCACAGCTACAACTGACCTTAAGCAACGGTAACAATGGCGAACGACAATCTCGGCAACCATGACGAAGCCTACAATGATTGGGAAGAACTCGCCAAAAACCCCTCGGACCTCTTCGGTGCGAAGAGCGCCT
>JAAWON010000018.1 GCA_022799495.1 Erysipelotrichaceae bacterium
ATTACTCTATTTCTCTTTGTTTATCGTTCCTGTAACACTGTTTTCCACCTTTTTATTTTCGTCCTTTTGATGTGGAACTTACTTTTTCACTTTACGAAAGCATACAGGGTAAGATCTATCTTCTTCAGGAAAGGCACAACCTTCTCTATGGTTAGCGCAATGTTTCCAGCAGTTCCCTCGCCAAGCGCATCCAGTGCTTATGAGCAGGCGCATGATTTATTTTGCCCGCAATGAAATAAAAGGGTATCTCATTGAGCAGTATCGTATGCAGATAGTCCTGCCAAAGTTCGGTTAATGTAGTTTGACAGGATGCATCTTGAAGCGCAAGGCAGGAGATGCGATGAATCAAAGTGGTTGCTGCTTGGATATCATTCAATCGCTTGATCGCTTTATTTTGGTTTTCATCCACATACCATATGATATCAATGGGATGAAAGGTGCGGATGCGATCTTCATCGCTGAAAGGTGTTAATAGTGCCTGATCCTTTGCGCCTTCTTGTACGAGCACAGAGGCGTGGAGGCGTTTTAGCATGCGTTCTTGCGGCAGCGCATGTAATGCGATATGAGCACCTAACTGAACCCCGGTTGCCTGTATCGTATCATCCAATAAATGAAGGGTACCATAATTCTCAAAGATACATGTATACGGGATTGCTTGCTTGTCACATTCCTCTATCACTGCATCCAGCAAAGCAGAGGTCAATGCACAGTTGGCGCCACAAATTAAAATATGAAAGGCTTTGCCTGCTTGGTGAATCTGAAGCATGGCAGCGTGAATACTGAGATCTTTTTTATGCAGGGTATGCAGTGCGTATAAACTCATTAACAGTGTTTGACATTCTTGTAACGAGCCTTGTGCAGGATCGAGGCTTGTGTGATAGCCAAGCAAAAGTTTATTTGCGCAATCATAGGAGATACTGCTCTCTTTGTGAATGGAGCGAAAGCCATAGCACAAATAAAAATCAGGATGTGCACTAGGAGTACACAGGGGATACAAAGAGGCCAAAGCGATGAGCAGGGCACTTTGAGCGCGTGGAGCGACAACGATGCCATGACAGTCATGGAGGGTGAGTGAAAGCGCGAAATAATGGGTTGGCGCAAAAGAATGGTGCATCAAGGAGGGCTGCTCTCGTAGTTCAATCGGAATCGGTGTATGATCTTCACAAAGCCGCAACGTACACGGTTTTGGAATCTGTATTTCATCTATACAGGGTACTTGATCAAAGGGCAGATATGCATAAGGATGAAACAGCGGATAATGATGTGTATGCAGGTATGCATCGAAATGAAACTGATGGGTATGGAGGGTGGAGAGATTGTGTTGGGATAGGGTACTCATGGCCGCAAATAAAGCATGGAGGGAAGGATCAGGCGCTAGGCTTGGAGCGATTAGAAAACACTGTGTATGACGAACATAGTCAATGAGTTGCAGCAAGGCAGGGTGAGGATAGGGATTAGGGGTAAGCAAAGAGTGCAACAGATCTTCGTCAATATCATAAGGGTAGGCTGCCAGCAGTTGACTCAGATAAGTTTCACTGTTTAAGGGCGCATAAAACAATAGGGAAAGCGGCTTTGTCATGAAATCACCTCTGTTTTATCGTATGTGGTGGTTTGCCCTTGGTGCCAATGGCGGTGATCGGTAAGTGATGTTGTAAGGGGGAGGGGAAATAAATTCATTTACTGCTGCACAAGATAGTCATTACCACATAAATAAAGATGAACAAAACGGAATGGAACTTTTTCTCTGTGAATAGAGGCATCCATATTTGAATCAGTGGGTATGCTAGTGGGGGGTGATGTGATGTACTATAATTATCATGCACAAGCGAAGCGCTTGATTCAAGAGGGGCATTTAACCCATTTTGCGATTGTGGAGCGATGGAACCATATCGCACCTGCTTTGGTGTTGTATTTTGATAATCATATACCGATGCCGATTCGTGAGGAGCGCTGGAGTGAGTATTTCTGTCTGCTTTAAGTAAAAGGCACAGCACATCTTGCTTGGCGATTGAGCAATCAAACGCTAGTTTCGCACATTAGGTTAAAACCATGCAAAAACAAATAAAAAGAGGAATCATATCAACGCATTGCTTACGTTTATGATTCCTTTTGTAATGCCTGTTCAATCAATTCTTTAAATTTCAGATAAATGGCATAATCCTTTTCATCAATCGGCTGATCACCGATACCTATGATACGATTCAGATCAATGTTTAATTCTTTGGCAATCGCTGCACCGATGTCAAAAGGCAGCGAACGCTCTTTGCGTAAATAGCGTCCTAATGTAGTTTTATTCATACCGACGTGCTTTGCCAATTCCGTCTGTGTGATTTCTTTTCGCTGCATAATCGCAAGGATGCGATCTGTCAATAAATCTGAATACCGTTTGTTCATACTGTCACCTTTATTTTTTAATATGATATAGTCTGTATCGACGGATGACAAATATGCGTTGTCAAATGGCATTTATATGACATATGGTATGATTGTGACAGATATTATTGAATTGCTTGAAGTACCATCGCAGCGTTGATATATGCTTGTATAAAAAAGCCATGGCAGCGCCATGACCTTGTAAATATTACCAGCCGTGCTTTTGATAATGGGGATAGACTTCCGCATTGTTGTAATCGGTACCACCCGGATAGTTGGCACTCTTTAACAACAGCGGTGTTTTACCACGCTTCATCAATTCCTCTAAGACAACTGCCGTAACGGACCACAGAATATAACTGCTTGCCAAACCGCTGGCAGCCGCAAAGTCCGCTTCAATTCCCTCGATTGGAAGCATTGCTTCGGCACTAGGAGCACAGTTGTCAAGGGTGAGATCGACAAACTCATATAGTTTTTTGCCGGAGGAATGTACCGCATCCACATCCTTGGCATAACTCATGGATGACATAGCGATCACTTGAACGCCCATTTTCTTTGCTTCCCAAGCCAAATCCACCACTGCTTTTGTTCTGCCGGATACAGAACCGACAAACAGAATATCACCGGGGCGAATCGTTGATGCTTTGAGAATATAAGCACCTAAGCCTTCCATATCCGTATCCAAATCGCTGCGATCACGTTCTCTGGCATCGGATTGGACATCTAACTTATAGTGGAAGGTACGATAGAATGCCGGTCCACCGCCACGGTTAAACAAATCCATTTCAATCGAATGACAAATGCCGCTTAAGTAAATGTTGCCACCTGCTTCAATGGTGTCGGCGATCATTTTACCGGCGGTGATGATGTTTTCCCGCTGTGTCTCTTTCACCTGCTCAAACAGCGCGTCAACCCGTTTTTGGTAATCATCTAAGATCATATGAGTTCCTCCTTGGATTTGATATCCGAACCTATTCTATCATACTTTGTATCGTTTGTATGCCATAAGTGAAAAAAATAAGGAAATCTTTAAAAGTGTGCTTGGATCAGGGCATTTTTACGAACTCTACGATTCGTAGGGTGACAGTTTTCATTGGTTATGATAGGCTGAGAATGAAAGGAAGTGAAGGATGGATAGGAAATGGCTGAACATCAGCGTAGTATTTATGCTCATAGTAGTGGCTTTGATGATTTTAGGGCTGGGGGAATGGATCCTAAGTGAGGGTATGCTTATTTGGCAGATGTGGATTGACTGTTGCGAAGATGGGGCAGCGCTCAAACATATCTTCTTGGGAATGGGGATATTGAACTTTTTATTTCTACAGCGCATCTATCGGGTAATTATGCTTGTCATGTGATGTGTAGGCATAGATGAGGGATGAGATTGAATATTTATATTGCTCGTTGCCAATGGATGAAAACAAAAGGGAAGGTATTCTTTTTCTTATTTTACTCTGATATGGTGCGAGCGCTGAATGATGATATAATATGCTCGGGAAAGATCATATTGCGATTATATGTTGTCAAATAGGAATAAGACTAGCATAGATGGATGAGCATGTAGATACATGCATAGGTAGGTGAGTGGAATGGATTTGAAACAAATTGCAGCTTTTATCAAAATGAAACGCAAGGCATTGGGGATGACACAGGCACAGTTGGCTGAGCGTTTAGCGGTGAGTGAAAAAGCGGTGTCGCGCTGGGAAACAGGGCGTGGTACCCCTGATATTTCTTTACTATTACCCTTGGCTCATGAACTACATGTGGAAGTGGGGGAATTATTAAACGCTACGATGCAGGAAGATGCAAATCAAGCGGTGGTGCAGCTGCTTGCGTATCATGAAGCGGCGAAACATCATCGTTATGGCCGCAGTTATTTTAGGATGATCGGCTGTTATGGCTTATCCGCATTGATCTTTTTGTGCTATCTGCGTTTTGAATATGACCCGCATGTGGAACTTAACTATCTTGTGCGCTTGGGGGCAGTGCTGGCAGCCGCTTTCACAGTGGTGCTTGCGAATCGTATCTATGAAGTTCATTATGCGGAGAAATTGAAGGATAAACAAAGGATTCAGCGTTTTAGTCAATGGATCGTATTTGTTTATTACGCAATTTTATTGTTTAATATGGTGCTGTTTGCGCGTTATCAGTTTGTTCATACCTTCAATTTGATACCCTTTGCGACGATTGCGGCGCTGGTACGGCAGGGGAATGCTTGGGCCATCAGCGTTAATATCGCAGGGAATCTACTAATTTTTATGCCCTTGTCCTACTTTCTTTATGAGTTGTTTGCGATTAGGGAATGGAAGATGCATTTGCTGATATCCTGTATGATCGTGATCTTGATTGAACTGGCGCAATATTTATTGCATGTGGGAGTGGCAGATGTGGATGATGTATGGTTGTGCACTTTTGGCATGATGCTTTTTTACAGTGGTTATCGTCACTGGATGCGGAGGTGAGATGGATGTATGTATTCAATCGGGCACAGGGAAGCGAATTGGAGCGTTACCTTTGTCAAAATCAAACAGTTTGCGGTATGTGGATGGGGGCAGCCGGTGCGACACTGTATCAACGGGTGAGGGAATGTACCGAGCGTTATGGACACAGGGTGTTGGTGTTATGCGGTCCCGGAAACAATGGAGGAGATGGCCTTGCATTGGCCTGTCTGCTGGCGAAAGATGAAACTTTGGACTCCTATATCATTTGTGAGGCAAATGACGCTGAAATGAGCCAAGAGACGCTAATATACGCGAATTGCTTGCGTGCGATGGGGATAAAATGGCATACCTTTGCGGAAACAAAGTGGGAAAACTTTGATATCATTGTGGACTGTTTGTTTGGCAGTGGGTGTGATCGTGTCATCAAGGCACCCTATGATCAATGGATTGCGGCAGTAAATGCGACAGATGCCTATGTGATTGCCTGTGATTTGCCCAGTGGGATTGATACGGACAGCGGTCATGTTCTGGGATGTGCAATTAAAGCGCAGGAGACGCTGAGCATATTTGGAGGGAAGCCGGGACTGTATTTCAATGAAGGATTGACTTACAGTGGAAGGATACAGATTGCGAGGCTTGGTGTTGACGAAGGACAGTTGGCACGTTTTGCCTGCATGGAGGTGTTAAATGATGCATGGGTGAAAGAACATCTGCCCAAACGCAGACGAAATTCGCATAAGGGAGACTATGGCCGCATATTAGTAATTGGGGGCAGATGCGGTATGAGTGGGGCAGCCTTATTATGCAGCGAGGCTGCTTTGCGTTGTGGAGCGGGTATGGTAACACTGATGAGTGAGGCACGAACCTTGAGCGCTGCGGCGATTCGTATCCCTGAGGCAATGCAGATAGAACTAAAAGAATCGCTGTCTTTACAAGCGCTGAAACAGTTAATTTCCGATTATGATTGGATCGCCATTGGCAATGGCTTGGGACGAGATGACTTTGCCAAGAAACTAGTCCGTGTCGTTTGGCAAAGTGAACGCCCGGCCCTCTTTGATGGGGATGCATTAGCGCTATTGCGGGAAGTGGGGCAGGAATCTACCCGCACTACGCCATACGTTCTTACACCGCATCCTAAGGAACTTTCTTATTTACTTGGAATAAATACTCAAGAGATACTGGAAAACCCGTTAGAATCGCTGTATCGAGGCGAGAAGGCCTATCCGGGTTCCATTATCGTATGTAAAAATGCTTGTACGATGATTTCCGATGGGATTCAGCGCTATTTGAATGTGATTGGCAGTGATGCACTGGCAAAGGGTGGCAGTGGTGATGTGCTGTGCGGTATGATCCTTGCTTTTCTTGCGCAAGGCAAGGCATGGACACAACTGGCCGGTGCAGCGGTTTACCTGCATGCGCGCTGTGCCTGTACGCTTAGTAAGAAATGGGCGTCACATAGTATTCTGCCTCAAGATTGCCTGAAACAGATACCGAAGGAATTGCATGAACTGTTAGAAGAAAAGAATGAAGATGAGTGACTTTATAAACGGGATCTGATAAAAAGCAACAAAAAAAGAGCTCATGGCTCTTTTTTGATTGTTCTTACTGTCCAACTCGAATGAACACAGGACCGGAACCGATGTATGCGCCGGCTACCACAGTAGAGGAACCATTCCATCCACCGTGAACTGCCTGCCCACCGCCAATGTATACTGCGATATGAGACATACCCATACCACCATCTGCGTAGTAAATCAAGTCTCCCGGTTGTGCTTCTGCGCCTGATACAATGGAACCTAAGGACATATATCCGGCAGGCCATCCATGATAACTAACACCGGCAGCCGCCAAAGCATTGCTTGCCAAAACGGTGCAATCCTGACTTAAACCAACCTGTGCCAATGCAGCACTTGCGATTGCGGAACTGCTGACACCGGATAAGTTACCGTAGTAACCACCGTAATATGAACTATAATCAAAACTCTGTACAGGTTCTTCTTTCTCTTCTACCGTAATCGTAACACTGGCACTGCTTTCATTTCCGGCATTGTCTTTGGCACGATAGGTAACGGTATAAACTCCGGGTGTGTAATTATCAACATCAGATTCCGTTTCATGTGCGATTTCGCCGTCTACATCATCAATCGCACTCTCGAAATAATCTTCCGCATCAAAGTCATCACCCTCTGTAATGACATCCTCATCCAACACAACTGAAATCACCGGTGCAGTTGTATCAGAAACCGCAACCTTCAGTTTATAAGTGGATACTACTTCATTGGCCTTTGTGCCTGACTCCTGTGTATCATGCATAGAGGTCAATACAAGCAAATCTTCTTTCGCAGTTGCGCCAACCGCAACCTTGCGCACGGATACGAAGATATCCTGTTCTTTGGATTTCTTCAGATCAAAGTTCTCGATCGTCAATTCATAATCACCAATCTGATAAACAGAGGTCAATCCCTCAGCACTTTTTAATTCCGGCGTAATCATTGCCGAAACCTCATCTTTTAAGATGATGCTTGCGATTTTATGAATAGATGTGATATCACCCGCAACGATTTCGATGGGGTCCTCCACATAATATTTCAATGCCTGTTTTTGTTGGAAAATAGAAGGTGCGCTGTGTAGCGGAGCTTCTTCCTTAGACATGAAACCGGAACCGATGATTCCCATAAACATAGCCGAAAGTAAGAACATTGGTTTGTAATTTACGTTATCGTTTCTGTTTGTCATACTATACCTCCTCGGTTTCGACAGTGCACATTCTACATCAAACACCCAAATTTTTGCAAGCGTTTCCCATATTTTCACACATTTTAGCAATTACATAAAAAGAGTGCTAAATGACGTATTGCACGATAACCATAGGATATCAGTTAAGTTGTGAAAAAATGCACAAAGAAAAATTTTTAAAATTTCACATAATTGCGTGACTATTTTGGCCTAGAGAGAAGGGAAATATGCGCTTTTTGACGTTGTGAGGGGCTTTTTGCGCATGATTTTGCGATTCATTCGGGCAAAATCTACGTTATTTCATTGAGTTTGTATCGGTATGCATCATTTCACAAAGCAGGCAAGATCACACAGGACAGATTTGGATATCCGCCCTTATGTATGGATTGACGATAGGTTAGGCATAAAAGTTAGAGCATGGATACTGAATGGAATGGGAAAAGAGAAGAATGTCTTGTGATGGGGGATTCATTGTTTATGTTTTTGATTGTTTCTGATGTATGCCTTGTTGGTTTGCTTAGATGGAATCAATGATGTGTAATGTCAAAGATCCATGTATTGAGAAGGATTGGAAGCGAGGGCGTGCTTTATGTGCTTAAAGTTAGTGTAAGGCTTGTGTATCAATGATCTGGGATGTGCAAGAGTACTCAGTTTGGGATGTCTTTGTATTTCTACTTAGCAATGGTGATTCTGTATTTTGTTTCATAACTTGAAAGATCCTTACATATATCCGTAAACACTATATTATCAAAGTGGAATATAACAATTTTATAAAACATGTAACAAAAGGGGATAAAAAGGGATAGGATGGTATGGATAGACAGTTATTAAGGATAAGGGTGATTTAAAATCGGTGTATGATAAATGGCATCGCGTTCTTCGTTAGAAATAAGTGCTTGGCGATACATTGCCTCCAATACTTGACGTTGACGTGCTTTGGCATACTTCATGCCATCGCTTAGCTGATAGATGGCAGGTGCTTGTGGGATTCCTGCCAATAGCGTAGCTTGTGCTTGCGATATGTGTTTTGGGTCTGTTTGAAAGTATCCTTGGCACGCTGCTTGGATTCCATAATAGCCATCACCAAAATAAATGATATTGATATACAGTTCTAATATCTCATCCTTTGTGTATTGACGTTCCAAGTCGCGGACAAAAAATAGTTCGGCAATTTTACGCTGAAAGGTTTTGCGTTGATCAAGAAATAGATTCTTACTGAGTTGTTGGGTGATGGTGCTTCCACCCATGAGCAAGGAGTGTTCTTTGAAATCGGTAATGGCAGCTTCGAGGAGATTGGCAAAGACAATCCCGTGATGCGTATAGAATGTAGGATCTTCTATGGCAAGCAAGGCATCTATAAAATCTTGGTTTACTTCATGTAAGGGCGTATAGTCAGGAGATGCTTGTATTTGTGCAATAAGATCAGGCAAGGGATTTGCTTGAATTAACAAATGATAACGGATATAACCGATACTGAAAATCGCACTGAGCGAAGAAAACAAAAAGGCAAGCAGTATAAGCATATAATGTTTGATTTGTCTGTACATACGAATCCTCCCTCATAGCGAATACTTATATCACGCAAAGAGATAATCAAGAAGCGTTAGAGAAACCACTATCGCATCATCCATCGCAAGTCCTTCCCTTTTTATGTATTATATAATATATAGGAAAGCAATTTGATTTGAATCTCCTTATTTTATATATAGTCATGCGGTAAACGAATTATGCGAATGTATGGATATCAAATGATATCGAATCATCGGAATCAATGGATGTGTGCTATTTATAGGATCGCTTCTTTGGCAGTCACATACGCCCTTCACATCTATTGTGGACTTGGGGATATCGCAGTAATCCTCCACATTCACCACAACACTCTAATTTCACTTGTTTTTATTCAGGTAACTCATGAAGCTGCCTTCATCCTTGAATCCACAAGTAACCGATACGCTCTATATTGAATAGGTTGAATCTTCGCTTTGGGACTATATATTATATAGGAAAGAGAAATTATCTTTGGTACCTAAAAAACTAGAAACAATGATAAATATTGCATAAAAGGATGTTTCCATTTTGAATACTTATATATTATATAGGAAAGAGGAATTTATAAAAGAAGTCACAACGAACAAAACTGCATGACTTCTTACTTATTGTATACTTCATAAATCTATGCGCAAGAAGGCAGATAGGACAATAAGTGGCAAGGTATGGATCCCTTATTCTATGAATATATTATATATAGGAAAGGGAAATGGTGATGGTATGGAACAACTATGGCGGCTCAATGCGTCCTTGAATGAAATCGTATGGGGGAAATGGATGATCGTCTTGATGCTTGGAACCGGCGCATGGCTGATGATTCGGTGCCGTTTTTTGCCGCTGATGCATGCGCGCCTCATCCTGCGTAAAACCATTGGTTCTTTACGTGGCACAAAAAATAAGCAAGATGGCATCACTTCCTTTCAGGCAGTATCGACAGCGTTGGCCGGTACATTGGGAGTGGGCAGTGTTATCGGCGTAGCCACCGCATTGACGATTGGCGGCCCCGGTGCCTTGGTATGGATGTGGATCAGCGCGTTTGTCGGAATGATGAGCAAGTATGCGGAGGTTGTACTCGCCATCTATTTTCGTAAGCGACAAGCGGATGGGAGTTATCTTGGCGGCCCAATGGTGACACTGGAGTATGGATGCCATATGCGTTTTGCGGGTGTGTTATTTGCGGTTCTTTGTCTATTTGCGTCCTTTGGCATTGGTAATATTACACCCGTAAATACGATTACCATGAGCGTAAGGACTTATATTGATATTGCGCCGATTTGGATTGGCTTGGCTACCGCACTCATCATCGCATTTGTGATGGTGGGAAGTGCCAAACGGATCATGCGCTTCAATGAACTGATTGTTCCATTGATCTCTATTCTTTATGTGGCTGCTTGTATCTATTTGATTCTGCGCCATGGCGATCGTTTAGCCGGGGTGATGGAAGCGGTATTCCAAGATGCTTTTCAATTCATCAGTATTGGCGGAGGTATCAGTGGATTCATGATCACAAAAGCAATTCATTACGGCATCTCACGTGGCGTGTTTTCCAATGAAGCAGGCATGGGAAGTTCACCGATCTCTCATGCGGCGGTGGCACATGGCAATGCAGTGGAACAAGGCTTTTGGGGTATATTTGAAGTATTCTTTGATACCATTGTAATTTGTACCCTCACTGCCTTAGTGTTGTTAAGCAGCGGTTTGAATGTGGCAGATATGGATGGAATTACATTGGCAGTTGCCTGTTTTGAACAGGGCTTTGGTAAATTAGGCGGAATCTTATTTGCGTTTTCTATTATTGCCTTTGCGATCCCTTCAATTCTTGGATGGTATTATTATGCACAGGAATGTATTCGTTATTTATTTACGGTAAAATGGGTGTTACCCTGTTATCAATGCCTGTTTTTGATCCTGTTGGTATTGGGGTCTGTTTTGGATCTGCATCATGTTTGGGAACTCGCAGATACATTAAATGCACTTATGAGTATTCCTAATTTAATTTCGCTGGTAATTTTACAGGGGATTGTGGTAAAATGTACCCGAGAATATTTTAAAAGACAATAGGAGTGATCATATGAACGTGGTAGTTGCCTGTGATTCTTTTAAGGGATGCATGAAATCAGATGAAGTAAATCGGCATGTATGTAATGGAATTGCCCGCTGGGATGATTCGATTGCGGTTAAAAGTTATGTGATCGGAGATGGCGGCGAAGGCACAGCGGCGGCGTTTGTCGATGCGGCCAAGGGAGAACTGGTGGAGGTAACTGCGAGTGATGCCTATGGAAAAAAGATTACAACCCATTATGGCGTAATTGACGATGGCAACACTGCGATTATTGAGGTGGCGAATATTATCGGCCTGCAAATGCATCCAAGAGAGCGAAGAGCCCCTTATTTCGGTTCCAGCTTTGGTGTGGGAACGGTCATCCTGCATGCGATTCAGCGCGGATGTAAAAAAATCATTGTCGGATTGGGGGGCAGTGCGACCAATGATGGGGGGATGGGAATGCTTCAAGCGCTTGGATGTCGATTCTATGACGCAAAGCATCAATACTTATCACCTCAGGCAGTGAATTTGGAAAAGGTTCGCTTTATTGATTTCAATCGTTTACAAGAGGTGGTGAAGCCGGATATTGAATTGATTGCGGCTTGTGATGTGAAAAATCATTTGTTGGGGCCGGAAGGCGCAACCTTTGTCTTTGGCAAACAAAAGGGCTTCTATCCCAATCAACTGCGTCAGATTGATGCGGGTATGGAGAACTTCCGTGATCAGATACAGCGCTATTTGGATATTGATATTGATGCTTATGAGGGTGGTGGAGCGGCCGGAGGAATCGCAGCGGTACTGATTGGAATCCTGCATGCGAAAATGGTGCCGGGAATTGATCTGTTGTTTTCTTACTGTGATATCGAGCAGGCCATTCAGGAATGTGATTTTGTCATCACAGGAGAGGGACAAACGGATCTTCAGACCAAATTTGGCAAGGTGCCACTTGGAATCTTGAATATAGCGAAACGCTATCATAAACCGGTTCTTTGCGTGAGTGGAGGGTTGGGGCTTGGTTATGAAGAACTCTATGATCTCGGTTTTGCCGGAATCTTCAGTATCGCAGATCGGGCGATGAGTTTCCAGCAGGCATTGGATCAAGCCGGAGAAAAAATGGAGTCTGCCATTTATTCATTGATGAGAACGATTATGATTTTTAAAGAATCGTTATAAAAATCTGTGTATACGATAGAAACGATACTGTTTCCCAAGGGAGGCAGTTTTTTTATTTTTTTATTCTTTTCCTATTTACAAAAAGATGAAAAAGAATATAATAATATATGAACAATTATTCATATATTAAAGAAAGTGAGGAATCGTAGTGGCACAGTTGGCATGTGAAGTGATTGAAGTTCATCCGGAGATTGTGGGACGATTGAAACAGGAAATGCCTGAACAGGCACAATATCAGGAGTTGAGTACACTGTTTAAAATGTTTGCGGATGCGACACGCTTAAAAATCTTATCTTTGCTGTTTCATGAGGAATTATGTGTTTGTGATCTGGCTCAGATATGTGAAATGAGTCATTCGGCCATCTCTCATCAATTAAGCGTTCTGCGTGCACATCGTATCATTAAATATCGCAAGGAAGGCAAAAACGTATTTTATTCTTTGGATGATGAGCATATACAATCCATATACAATGCAGGTTTGGCTCATGTATTGGAATAAACATTCATTTATTGTCATGATCGGTATTGAATGAAAGAAAGGAGGATAAGTTCTATGACATTAGAAATAAACTCATGAATGTTGCTCATCCTTTTCGTGAAGGCAATGGCAGAAGTATAAGAATTTGGCTTGATTTGATTTTAAAAAAGGAATTAGGTAAAGTTGTGGGTTGGAGTCTTGTAGATAAAGAAGATTACCTTTCCGCTATGGAGCGCAGTTCTGTTAAAGATATTGAAAAAAGTACACATTAAAGCAAGCATTAACAGATAAAATAAATGATCGTGAAGTTTATGGGAAAGGCATTGATCACAGTTACTATTACGAAGGCTATTCTACATTTAAGACAAGTAATCTGTAATTAAAATAGTTCCCTCAGCGACAGAAAAACAGATTGCCATCCATGTATTGAACAGAAAAGAGGAGGCGGTTATATGAAAGAAATTGAGTTATATTTAAACCATTTGGATTGTGCCAATTGTGCAGCTAAAATTGAGCAACAGGCCGCTAAGGTTGCGGGAGTGGATGAGGTGAATGTGAATTTCACCAAACAGCGTTTGTATGCACGCATCCATGGGGATGAGGAAGTAATCAAGCAGGAACTGATTCATCTGATTCATAGAATTGAGCCTGATGTGGATGTGCAGGATCTGTGTGCTTCCACGCATGCATCTGCGAACTTTGACCATCACCATTCTACATTTCATGGGGAAACCTGTGGCCATCACCCACATGAGGAACATCATCATTCACATTGTGATTGTGGTACGGAAGCGAATCAGCGCGAACGTATCTTGGTGAGTGCGATCAAGTTTCGTATCGATCATTTGGATTGTGCCAATTGTGCTCAGAAAGTAGAGGATGCGATTAAAAAAGCACCACATGTCGTAGATGCGGCAGTGAATTTCAGTTCTTCCCTGTTATTTGTACAGACGGATATACAGGAAAGTGAAGCAGCGCTATTAGCGCGTTTAGCGGAAATTGTTCAGGCGGTTGAAGATGGTGTTGTGCTGTCTATGCCAGAAGGAGAACAAGCAAAAATAAATCATCACTCGAATACAAGGGAGTATATTCGATTAGGGATTTCATTGGTGTTGTTTATTTTTGGTGAAGTATCGTTGGCGCAACAATGGACATGGGGTGTTTGGTTATTGTTGGCGGCGTTACTTTGTTCCGGTTTGCCGGTATTTCAAAAGGCTCTGCGCAATATTCTTCATGGAGAAGTGTTTGATGAAAACTTTTTGATGAGTATTGCCGCAGTCGGTGCGTTTGCGATCGGTGAATGGGGGGAGGGCAGTGCTGTTATGATTTTCTATGAGATCGGTGAGTTATTTCAGGCTTATGCGGTGAATCGATCACGTCGTAATATTGCGGAATTGATGAATATCAAGGCAGAATATGCGAATGTATTGGTGGATGGTAAGGAATGTGCGTTTGCGCCGAAGGATGTGCATGTCGATGATGTGATGGTAGTTCGTCCCGGTGAGCGGGTGGCTTTGGATGGCATCATCTTACAAGGAGAAAGCAGTTTGGATACCTCGGCTTTGAGTGGAGAAAGTATGCCGCGTGATGTTGGCGTGGCAGATGAGATCTTGGCGGGTAGTGTGAATATCAGTGGGCTGCTTCATGTGCGGGTCACAAAGGAATTACAGGAAAGTACGGTTTCCCGTATTCTTGAATTGGTGGAAAATGCCGGCAGTCGTAAAGCACCAATGGAACAATTTATCACCAAGTTTGCTCGTGTTTATACTCCCCTTGTGGTCGGATTGGCGGTGGCATTGCTGATTGCAGGAATGGTATTTACGCCGGATGCGCAGTTTTATGATTGGTTATATCGTGCCTTAACGTTTTTAGTTGTTTCTTGTCCTTGTGCATTGGTTGTATCTATTCCACTTGCGCTCTTTGCGGGAATTGGAGGAGCCGGACGCAAGGGGATTTTGGTGAAAGGCGGCAATTATTTAGAGGCGCTGAGTGAAGTGAAGACGGTTGTTTTTGATAAAACCGGAACGCTGACAAAAGGCAGTTTTCAGGTAGAACGTGTTGTTGCACACGTTGGCAGTGAGGCGCAGTTGCTGGAATTGGGCGCCTATGGTGAAGCATTTTCCACCCATCCGATTGCTCGTTCCATCGTATCCGCTTATGGCAAAGCGATTGATAAGCAGCGCATCCATGCGTTTGCGGAATTGGCGGGCAATGGTGTTCATGTGCAAATTGATGGGGAATCCTATTATATGGGCAACGATAAACTCATGCAGGCACAGGGTATCGTTTGTGCACAGGATTTGCCTCATGGCACGATCGTTCATATCGCATCTAAGCAGAGCTATTTCGGTTATCTTGTCATCAATGATGAAATAAAGCCGACAGCGAAGGAAGCGATTCGTGCTTTGCGTCATGAAGGAGTTTCAAAGTGTGTGATGTTAAGCGGTGATCGCAAGGAAAGTGCGGAATGGGTTGGCAATTCCCTTGGTTTGGACGAGGTATATGCGCAATTACTACCGCAGGATAAAGTGAGTCGATTAGAAGAACTGTTGGATTTGCGCTCAAGTGGTAAACTGGCTTTTGTCGGTGACGGTATCAATGATGCGCCGGTTCTTGCCCGTGCCGATGTGGGTGTCGCAATGGGGGGGATTGGTTCTGATGCGGCGATTGAAGCGGCAGATGTGGTATTGATGCGTGATGATCCGCTTGCTTTGGCTTTGGCCATTCGCATTGCTAAGAAAACAAAGCGCATTCTATATCAAAATATTGTGCTGGCACTAGGGATTAAAAGTGCAGTGCTGATATTGAGCGTTTTTGGTTTCGCTACGATGTGGATGGGCGTATTTGCGGATGTCGGTGTTACCCTTTTGGCCGTATTGAATGCGATGCGTGCATTGGCAATCAAGCAGTGATGGTCAGTGCATAACTGATCCTTTCGCTTATTAAAGCGTACTTTTGATTGGTGATATCATTGTACACATAATGTGAATAAGGTAGGAAATCAATGGCAGAGTGCTTGGTTAAGGCTCTGCCTTTTGTGTTGAAAGAATGAGATGTTAGGCTTACAAGGACTGAAAGAAAGTTCCAAAATACGTGAAAATGGAAAGAAAGCATTGATAATTTTTTTCATAACGATTATAATAGTATGGCAATGCCATAGTAGGATGCCTTCATGGAATGGTTCAGGGAAAGGGAACGCTCTTTGAAGGTAAGCATATACTGAAATGATGATGAGGTTTTTGGATCGGGAATGCTTTGGCATAGAGGAGGATGAGTGATGAGTGGTTTGGAAAACAATGCATTTTTTTGGCAAAAGTTAGATACGCTGTTTTTATCTTCAAAGTTGGTGATTGATCGCCCGCGCAATGCGGCCCATTATAAATATTCTAATTTGATTTATCCGGTGGATTACGGTTATCTCAGTGATACGATGGGATCCGATCAGGCACCGATTGATGTCTTTCGCGGTTCTTTGAAAAGCAATCAGATTCAGGCAATCGTTGTCAGTGCGGATATATTAAAGAAGGACTGCGAGGTTAAATTGTTAATCGGATGCAGCGAAGAAGAAGAACGCGATATTCTGTTGTTTTTAAATCAAACAGAATTTCAGAAAGCAATTCTTGTTCATCGGGGGAATGAAGTTCCCGAGTGGGCACAAAATGATTAAAAAATAAGCGATTTGCTTATTTTTTTTTCGTTTATTCCATATGTTAGTAGAGGATGAAGAACAGCGGAAAACATGATCATTTGGTGGTTGCGGTTATGATGGAAGATGGAGTAATTGCGATTGCGGTATGTAGGCAATCGGCAGGGCTATGAGGGAGGAAAACTTGTTATGAGAGGCAGGTTTGATTGGATCATGAAAGGGAAGGCTATTTTTAATGACTGGGAGGAAAATGGTAATGAAATTGGCACAAGATAGGAAAAGGATAGTGAAGCGTGTTGCGTGGGTAAAGGGAAAGCGATACAAAGTAGGAGTGATCGTATTCATCGTTATGCTTTGTATGGGATGTCACAATGGAGCGCTTGGTTCAATTCAGGAAGAAACTTTGGATTTACCAAAACTGTCGTTGAGGATTGATGATAAAATAGCGGATGGGGAATGGCATATGGAGGTATTACAGGAGCCTTTGGAGGCATCTATGGCAGAGATGATCTATGGCGTAGATGCACATTTCTATCAAGAGGTGTTGATTCGCCGTTCCTTGATTGATCTTGCCTGTGAGGAAATCGTATTGTTTCATGCATATTCCGGCAGACAAACAGAAATCGCAACTCGTTTACGTGAATATCAAAAGGAGCGTATGACACAGTATGAGAATTTACCACTCCAATATGCACAGGTAGAAGAAGCGCAAGTCGTGGAAATCGGTAATTATGTCCTGCTTGTTTGTAGTAAAGATTACGCAAACGTGGTACAATATATCAGTTCACTAGAATAGCGAAGCAGGATATAACAGTTGGCTATGATCGCTATGGATTAGGATCTTAATTGAGCAGATTGCCTTTGGATTTAGGTTAAAACTGTCGTATCATGTGCATCATAAGATAAGAGAATGAATCGCTAAATACTCATAATTGGGAGACAAGCGTTGTCTTTGCCAAGATAAAGAATCAGGGGTGAAGGAATGGATAAGATTAAGGATGTCATATTGGAATTTTTATCACCGGAGGCAAATTTATTTGTCTATTCTTTATCATTTGGGTTATTGTTATCCTTGGCTCCTTCCTTGATTATTTTCGCAATGATGTTTAAATGGGGCAATTTTTTGGATATTGAAGTGGTGATTGATCTGTTTCGCAGCCTTCATTTATCAAACGATATTCAAGTGTTGATTGAAGAGATATTCATGGAGTTTATGAATAAGGAATATGGGTTTGTGCCGGCAATCACAACCTTGTGTTTATCCTTTTGGCTTGCGTCACGCAGTATCAATTCATTTCTGTTAATCAGTGCGAGTCATGAAAAGGTAGAGGTGCCGAAGTTCGCAATCAGGATTCAGTCGATCGTGATGTTTTTGGTGTTTGTGGCAATGTTGATTGGCGGAGTTTTGGTAGCGACGTTGATATATCGCTTTGTGAATGCGTCACTGTTGCCGATGTTGGCAGCGGTGATTATGGTGCCGGTGTTCACGATGATGTATCGCTCGCTGTCCTTTCGTAAGCGTTCGCTGAGTTATGGCTTAATCGGTGGCTTGTTTGCGACCAGTGCCGTAATTTTATTGTTTTATTTATCATTTATTTTGATTCAGCGGATGATTATGTACAACCGTATTTATGGCTCACTGGCTTCGCTTGTGGCACTGCTTTTGGTCATTTATATTTTTGGCAGTATCGTGTACTTGGGTTTTTTATTGAATTTGGTATGTGAGGAAAGTTATGGGAAAGAGGAGCGTTTGCGCTTGAAACATGCGCGTTATTATGCGCTGTGTGAGCGTCTCTATGAACGGTTGCCATTTGTGAAACGGGATGGACAATGAAGCGAGAGCTTTGTGGTCACAAGAAAGGGTTAGAGGTAAGGCGATGAAGTTAAAAATCATAAAAACGGGAATCAATGGAGAGGGGATTGCTTATGCGGATCGTGTTCCGGTGTTTGTGCCCGGAGCGCTTGTGGGGGAAGAAGTGGATGTGACGATTACGGAGCGCAATCGTCGTTTTTGGCGTGCATCTTTAAATCATGTAATGGTAAAAAGTAGGCAGCGGGTGCGCCCGGTGTGCCGCTATCAAGCAAAGTGTGGCGGATGCCCGCTGATGATTACACGTTATGAGGATCAGTTGAAAGCCAAGCAGGAGTTGTTAAAGCAAACGCTGATTAAGTATGCCCAAGTAGATCCGCGTTTGGTAGAAGCAGTTCGGCCCAGTGCGCAGACGCTTGCTTACCGCAATCAATGCAAAATGCCATGTACGATGGTGGATGGTAAATTGATGAGCGGAATGTATCTGCCCAATTCCAATTATTTTCAGGAGGTGGAGCATTGCCCGGTGCATGAGACGGGATTGGAGCGAGTTCGCGTTGCCGTTACAAAGGTATTGAATGATTATGAACTGCGTGCCTATGATTATCATAGTAAGCATGGGATTCGCTCGATCATCATTCGCGGCTTTGCGCAGGATTATCAGGTGTGTATTGTCAGCGGCGAGGATGAATTAAGTGAAGGCTGTATTGAGGCGTTGATGGGGATTGCGGGAGTGCGCAGTCTTTGGCAGAGTTGTCATACGGTGAAAAAGACGACGGATATGTTTGGGGCAAAGATGATTCATCTTGCCGGGAAACGTCAATTATCGGTTGAATTTGATGGACTTCGGCTGGAATTATCACCTCGTTCTTTTTTTCAGTTGAATACGGAACAGGCCAAGCAATTATATCGCTGTGTGGCGGAATTGGTGCCGCATCATAATGATTTGATTGTGGAGGCATATAGCGGAATTGGGGCGATCTCCCTGTATGTGCGTGATAAGGCGAAACGCATAATCGGTGTTGAATCCATTAAGGATGCGGTGGTGAATGCGAATGCCAATGCGAAGCGCAATCATGCGGAACATGTATCGTTTTTGTGTGCAGATGCGGCAGATAAATGTGTTTATTTGGCAAAGAAGTATCAAATTGATACGCTGATTGTCGATCCTCCTCGCAGTGGTCTGGATGATGCGATGTTGGCGTGTTTGTTGCGAAGCAAGATTAAGAATATAATTTACATATCGTGTAATCCGGCCACATTAGGAAAAAATTTGGCGGTGTTGCGAGAACGCTATACGGTGAGGCGAATTGTGCCGTTTGATATGTTTCCACAAACGCAGCATGTGGAAAGTGTGGTTCTGATAGAGAAGAAATAAAAGACTATTTTATGATATATGGAACATCAACGTGTATAAAAAAATAAAAAAGTTAAACACGTGTTGTGAACGTGTGTAAAAACTGATATAATGAACGCACGAGGTGATTGAATGTTTAAACTTCCTTTATCTATAGATTTAAATGATGTTGAAACATTGAAATTGTTATCAAATGCAAATAACAAAGTCGGAGAATTAAAAGGCATCATAAACCAACTTCCGAACCCACAAATCTTATTAAATGCTATTACATTAGGAGAAGCGAAAGATTCATCTGAAATTGAGAATATTGTAACAACATATGATGAAATATATAAAGAAATGACGAGTGTATGTTCAATTTCAGCAAATGCAAAAGAAGTTTTAAGGTATCGAAAGGCTATTTCCTTAGGCTTTGAAGAATTAAAAAGGAATGGCTTCATAAGTATTCAATCTCTAATTAATATTCAAAACTGTATTGAATCTGATAAAGGTGGCATTAGAAAGTTACCCGGAACAGTGATTAAGAATACAAGAACAGGTGAGATTCTTCATACACCGCCGCAATCAGAAGCAGAAATTCTAGATTATCTGTCTAACTTAGAAAAATATATAAATCAAGATAATGAATATGATCCGTTAATTAATATGGGAGTGATTCATTATCAGTTTGAAACCATACATCCTTTTTATGATGGTAATGGGAGAACAGGAAGGATTTTAAATGTTTTATTTTTAGTTATGATGAATAAACTATCATATCCGGTTCTTTATTTAAGCAGATACATCATCCACAATAAAGATGAATACTATACTTTATTAAGAGAATGCAATAATAATGAGGAAAATATTCGTATATTTGTTCGCTATATGTTAAAAGGTATTGCGGCAACATCAGATTTTACCATTCGCTTTATAGATGAAATCATTCATAGTATGGAGCAAACAACAATGTTAATGAAAGAGCGATTACCTAAAGTCTATTCAAAAGAATTGGTTGAATATTTGTATTATGAGTTTTATACCAAAAATGAATTTTTAAGAAATGAATTTAATATATCACGTTCTACGGCTAATAAATATTTAAAACTTTTAGAAGAGCAAGGTTTTGTTATTAGCGAGAAAGTGGGCAAAGAAGTGATATATAAAAATGTTGCGTTATTTAATTTAATGGAAAAGTGGGAAGTGAATTTCTAATTAAAATAAAAAAATAAGTTGCGCTAATCAATCAGTAATATGACTATAATATGCGCATAATCTGATAATACCTGCAATTTAATAGCGCGTATAATCGCAACGGAGGCTAAAGTTGTGTTTTTATGCAAAAAATTTCATCATCTACAAGTACTGATATTTGATTGTTCAGCGGCATTCAGCGTATATTCTCCAAGTACGATTAGGTGATCCTCACTGTGCGTCTTGATTTCAGAAAGATTGGATCTTCTATATCAAATGACGGCATAAGAAATCCATCCTTAAACTGCGCCTTGATTGCTGCTACGCTAGAAACAGTTAAATTCCCGATACTAAGCCATACACAATCCTCGGCAAGAATTGAAAACAATGGCTGGGGATTGAGATGATAATACTCTTTTATGATATGTAGCGTGTCTTCGCATACCGTCTCTTTTTTGATTTCCATAACAAACCTCCGGTAGTTTTTAGTATTATATTCTGTTCTTATTTTTATGTCTATGAATCTTACATGAATGAGGTATGTGCTGTGTTGAATGTGCAGTATGCCATGTAATTATGAGACTCAGCGGAATCTTCATAAAACAATCGTTTCGTAAATACCGATGATAAAAGTGATTCGCAAAGATGTTATAAGACTTGTTATCGCATTCTTGTTATTACATTGAAATAAGATCCATCCCTCACTGCCCTCCTTTTGGCAATCTCTCTTGCCAATCCCTCTCTAACATCTACATACCCTTACCCCAACAAATAACATTTAAAATTACCTCACCTTTATTTACGCAAAATACCAAATATTCATTGTTTTTCTTTTACAGATAGGATAAACTAATCGCATGGAAGGATGATGACGATGGAAGAAGCACTGTTTCAATTGGTTTCACAATATGAACCGCGAGGAGATCAGCCTAAGGCCATCAAAGAATTGGTGGAGGGAATTCGAGCAGGTAAGCACCAACAGGTCTTATTAGGAGCAACCGGTACCGGTAAAACCTTTACCATCTCCAATGTGATCGCGCAAATCAATAAACCGACGTTGGTATTCGTACATAATAAAACCTTGGCCGGACAGTTATACAGTGAGTTTAAGGAGTTTTTTCCACACAATCGGGTGGAGTACTTCGTGTCGAACTTTGATTATTATCAACCGGAAGCGTACATTCCAAGTTCAGATACTTATATCGACAAGAATGCGACTACCAATATGGAATTGGATATGTTGCGGATGGCCGCAGTCAATTCAGTGTTAGAGCGTAGAGATACGATTATCATTGCTTCAGTCGCATGTATCTATGGCGCATCCAACCCGGAACAATATCGTGATATGTTTTTCACCCTGCATGTTGGTGATCATATCGAGCGCAAGGAATTATTGGGACGCTTGGTGGCCCAGCAATATACCCGCAATGACATGGATTTACAGCGTGGTACTTTTCGCGTTCGTGGTGATGTCATCGAGGTGGGATTGGGACACAGTGATGCCTATCTTTTGCGTATTGAAACCTTCGATGATGAAATTGAGCGTATTTGCGAGGTAGATCCTTTAACCGGTAAGATCTTAAATGCATATACCGTATATGTGTTGTATCCGGCCAGTGGATATGCGACCAGTCAGAATATCATCAACCATGCGGCGGATACGATTCAAGCGGAATTAACGGAACGTTTGGCTGAGTTGGAGGCAGAGGGAAAACTATTGGAAAAACAGCGGTTGGAACAACGCTGCCGCTATGATATGGAGGCACTGAGAGAATTTGGCGTCTGTCCGGGAATTGAAAACTATTCTCGTCATATTGATGGCAGAAAGCCGGGTGAGCGCCCTTATACCTTATTTGATTACTTCCCGAAAGATTTCTTATTGGTGGTAGATGAGTCTCATGTATCCTTACCGCAGGTACGAGGCATGTACAATGGAGATCGCGCGCGCAAAGAAGTTTTGGTAAACTATGGATTCCGTTTGCCCAGTGCTTTGGATAATCGTCCTTTGCGTTTTGAGGAATTTGAATCTTTAATTCATCAGGCGGTGTTTATTTCGGCGACACCCGGGGATTATGAATTGGAAAAAGTCCAAGGTAAGGTCGTTGAACAGATTATTCGTCCTACCGGTTTGTTGGATCCTGAGGTAGAGGTGCGCCCTACCAATGGCCAAATTGATGATTTAGTGGATGAGATCCATGAGCGGATACAGCGCAATGAGCGGGTACTGATTACGACTTTGACCGTGCGCATGGCAGAGGATTTGAGCGCCTATTTGAAAGGGATGGACTTTAAAGTCGCATGGCTTCATCATGAAGTAAAGACAATCGAGCGTACCGAGATCATCCGTGATTTGCGTAAAGGCAAATATGATGTATTGATCGGTATTAACCTGTTGCGAGAGGGTTTGGATATTCCCGAGGTTTCGCTGATAGCGATTCTGGATGCGGATAAGGAAGGCTTCTTGCGTTCGGAGCGATCTTTGATTCAGATCATCGGTCGTGCTGCACGAAATGCACATGGTAAAGTGATTATGTATGGAGATCATATCACTGATAGTATGCAGAAGGCATTGGATGAAACCAATCGAAGAAGGAGCATCCAAATGCGCTATAATGAAGAAAACGGAATCGTACCACAGACGATCATCAAACCAATTCATGAGGTGGTACGCAGTAAAGAAACACAAGAAATGACTGCGAAATACATGAGCAAAAAAGCGAAAATGGGCAAAAAGGATCGCGAAAAGATGATGGCAGGAATTGAGAAAGAGATGCGTGAAGCAGCGAAGGTGCTTGACTTTGAACGCGCTGCGGAACTACGTGATATCTTGATTGAATTGCGTGGAGAAGGATCATAATGTACAAACACAGAAGTTAAAATATAAGTAATGCCGCACGATGAAATCATGGTGTGGCTTTTTTCATGGGCAAAGTGGAGGAAATGAACAAATCTTAAAACAGCCTAACGCCTGATGCATACTGACTCCCCTTGCCAATCCTGCGTGTTTCACTAAATCCGTATCCTATCATCTATTGACATACAATATTATACATCATATAATATTATACAGAAAGAAGTGATAAGATGACATTTCAACTCGGTGCCTCTCTTTTGGATGCATGTGTATTGGCCATTTTACATGATGGGGATGTATATGGCTATAAACTGACACAGGAGGTTAAGGCATTGATGCAGGTATCGGAATCTACTTTATATCCGGTCTTGCGCAGATTGAAAAATGAGGGTTGTTTACAGACCTATGATGAGGAACATATGGGACGTTATCGCAGATATTATCGCTTAACTGATTTGGGCAGAGAGCGTTATGCTTTTTATGTACAGGAATGGTGCGATTTTCGTAATCGTATCGACGGGGTGTTAGGAAAAGGAGTGAAGGAACATGAATCGTGAGGCATATTTGCTGGAACTCAAAGAGCGATTGTACGGATTACAGGAGGAAGAGATTAACGATGCGCTGAATTATTGCGAAGAATACTTTAATGAAGCGGAAAATGAGGAGGTAGCGGTGGCAGATTTAGGAACCCCGACAAAATTTGCGGCACAATTAAAAGCGGACAGTGCTTGTCGCAGCGAAACTGTAAAGACAAGCAATCATACACCTGCCTTGTTAAAGCGTATGATGATGATTTTTATGGGGATCTGTGCCCTGCCGCTTGCTTTACCTTTCTTGTTGTGCGCGATCTTGTTAATCCTTACCTTTATCGTGTTGTTGGCGGTACTTGTGAGTGCTGCTTTCATCGCTGTTGTCATACTAGGGTATGGCTCTGTGGCTTCTCTCATTTCCTTATTGATCCATGTGCGCTCCTTAGGCGATGGTATGATTCATATTGGAATATCACTGATATTTCTTGGTTTTGCGCTGTTGGGGATGCTGACTTTGCGCTACTTGATGAAGCGTGTGTTTCCTTTATTTGTAGAGCGAATTGCCCTGTTTTATCAGCGCCAGAAAGGAGTCTTGAAACATGAAAACTAGACGATTATGGCTGCTTGCCTTGGGGATTATGATGCTTGGGGGGATTGGGGTTGGAATTGGTTTGGCCATGGGGGGCAATTATCATGATGGTTATGGAATCTATTTGAGTGGAGCCGGGGGACAATTCGGGGTTGGTATGCTGGATGAGGATCAAACGGATGCGAAAGTATCACTGAGCCTTCAAAATGAGCACTTCTCCCGTATTGAAATGGAGGTCGCACTTGGTGATATTGAAATCAAACGAGGCAGTGAGCTGCGCTTGGAATTGGTGAATGTAGATGAGGATCAATATGAATGGTCCTGCGCAGACGATACCTTGTATTTGAGCACGTGGGAAAAACCGCATTTCTTTCAATTTCATCTTCCCAATCGTACGATCATTCTTACCATACCGGATGATATGGAGATTACCGAGGCCAGTGTGGAAGCAGATCTTGGTGATATTGATGTGCAGGATGTGGCGATCGCTTCGCTGGATATCGTTCAGCACATGGGTGATATTACGGTGGAGGACGTGCGTTTTGCGCAGTTAAAGATGGATCAAAACATGGGGGATATTTCCTATGAGGGGACACATCCCGGCAATATTCAAGCAGAAAATGATATGGGTGATATTCAGGTAACGATAAGAGGATCCCAACAGGAGTATCGTTATGAGTTATCGACAGATATGGGAGAGGTGCGCTTCAATGATCATCGTGGGGAAAATCGTACCTCTATCCATGGTGGCAAGGCAGATGCACGTTATTTCTTATCTTTAGATAATCATATGGGCGATGTGGAGTTGAACTTTCATGACTGGGATGATTGAGCGTTTCTGTGCGCAGGGGATCGCCTCATGGAATGAAACAAGTCCTGATATTGTTTTATCTCCTTGGTATATTGAGGATGAGAAACGTACACAGTATGAGCATCAAATATCTGTGTTTTCCACGGATTTACGGCAATACTTCCATGCTTTTCCTAAATCTAAATCAGCCCAAGCGTATTGGAAAGAGCAGGGAATGGATTATTTAGAAGCATGTTTGAAAGAGGGGCGACTGCCTTTACTTGATGGGATGAATGAGCAGGAATGTCAGTTGTTTCAAAAGATTACCACGGCGTTTCTACGCGATGTGCGTGCTTTTGATGCGAGTTTATCCTTAACGGATGTGATGCAGGCCCTGCGCAATGTATGGATCATTGCGATTTTGCAATGCCTGTTTCAAAAACCGATCGGTTATCATCCGGCAATGTTTGCGTACAGTATGTTGTATCCATATTCTGATAATTATCTGGATGATCCAAGTATTCCCTTAGCCCAAAAACAACGATTCAATGCTTGGTTTAGTGCGCGCCTGCAAGGAATACAAGAGCCACACCATCATCCACTTGAAGCGAAGATATCAGATTTGGTAGCCATGATTGAAACACAGTTTCCTCGCACTGAATATGCACAGGTGTATGATGCTTTGTATGCGATCCATCATGCACAGATGCGCTCTCTTCACCAACAGGATGGGACAAAGTGCTGCGATGATGAAACACTGCTTGCGATTTCTTATGAAAAAGGGGGAACATCAGTAGTTGCGGATGGCTTTTTGATGGATGGTACCCTGTCGGAAGAACAACAGGATTTCTGTATGCGTTATGGCTTTATGCTTCAATTAGGTGATGATTTACAGGATGGTACAGCCGATGCTTTGGCAAAACATCAAACGCTTGTCGCTAATCATATGGATCAGTGTCAAGATGAATTGGTCAAACGCTTACTTCATTTTACAAGGGATTTGCTTCAGCCTTCTTCGCTATGCACAGATGAGCGCCTGCATCATTTTGTTTTACATGATTGTCTGTATTTGATTTTCTTAGCCCTAATGAAAGAAGATGGTGTACGAATCAGTTCCTCGCTGCGTAAACAGATACAAGCATGTCTGCCGGTTTCTCCAGCATTTCTTGCCTCATTTCGTGAACAATGCTCATTTTCGTTTGAGGAAGCGCAGTGGTGGGAGCGCATAGATGCTTTACTGTTATAATAAGGAACAAACAGGCAAATGCATAATATATGAATCTACTGGATATGCCCAATGGATTTCCTGTGTTATGGGGGTTTTAAAATGTGTTGTATATTGTTATTTATCATGCAGAGTGGTGGTGCTCTGCTTTTTTTGTGGATAAAATAGGTTAGAGGTACTTTTCTTTGTATCCCGTGACATCTTATGGTAAAATAACGATATCTTTATATAAGTTAGAAGTGAAGGGTAAACGATTCTCATTGTGAGATTATATCGGGAGGTGGCGTAATGAAAGAAGCGTTTTTACAACGGATGCAGGAATTGCTGAAAGAGGAGTATCCGCAGTTTGTGGAAAGCTTGATGAAGCCACGCTTTCGTGGGGTGCGAAAACATCCGTTGAAATTATCGCAGGAAACATTGCACGCCTTATTTCCTTATCCATTAAAGCGTGCGCCTTTTTGTGCGGATATGTACTATTTACCACAGGGGGTTGAGGCACTTGGCAATCATCCGCTGCATTTTTCCGGGGCGATTTATATACAGGAACCCAGTGCTTCTGCGCCGGCGGAAGTGCTTGGAGTGGAAGAAGGTGACTGGGTACTGGATTTATGTGCTGCGCCGGGTGGTAAAAGCACGCAGATTGCCGGAAAACTAGCCAACAGCGGTTTGTTGGTTGCGAATGAGTATGATGCAAAGCGTGCCCATATTTTATTGTCCAATATGGAACGGATGGGCTTTGGCGAAACAATCATCACGAATGCACATCCGAAAGAATTTGCACAACAGTGTGCGGGTTGGTTTGATAAAGTTTTGGTGGATGCCCCATGCAGCGGTGAGGGCATGATGAAAAAGCATGATGCCGCAGGAGCAGATTGGAGTATTGCGCATGTGAATGCCTGTGCGGATCGTCAAGTACAAATTCTCATCAGTGCGATTCAGGCATTGAAGGAGAACGGTGTGTTGGTTTATTCTACCTGTACTTATGCTCCCGAGGAAAATGAAATGGTCGTGGCACGTATTTTAAAGCAATGCCCGGATCTAAAACAAGAGGAGATCACGGTATCATTTGGCCGCATCGGTGTTCCTTGTGCAGGGATGGATCACACCAAAGTACGGCGCATTTTTCCTATGGATGGCGGAGAGGGACACTTTATCGCAAAATTTCGCAAATGTGGCAAAACAAAACAAAGTCGGATTCGTGGGAAAAAGCCAAGCATCCTCACAACAGCGCAGAAGCAACAACTCCAAACCATTTTGAATATGCCAACCGGTTATTATCAGTTGGATCAAGATCAGTTGTATTTTCGCTTACAGCCATTCATCGAGCTTGGTTCGATTCGCATACTGCGTCAAGGGATTCGTTGTGGAACCTTCATCAAGCAGCGCTTTGAACCACACCAGCATCTTTTTACGGCAGTGGCCCTGCACGATGCTTTTCATCAATACTATGAATGTGATGAAGCGCACTTACAACAATTCTTGCGAGGAGAGGAACTTGATGTGAAAGGCTATCACGGTTATACGGCCATCACATGGCAATCACTTCCGATTGGTTTTGGCAAGGGAGATGGCACGCACATTAAAAATAAATATCCGAAAGGATTGCGGCATCGTTAAACGCAATCATTCAACTTAGATCCATCCTGCATATCTTTGCCAATCTATCTCCATCCTCTACCTGTGTTATCTCTATCAGATACGAAAAATACATCATGAACATAAAAATAATGCAAGAATGAAAAAATCCCATTTAGGATACGATTAAAACATGATATAATAATTTATATATGTCTTTTGAAAGCTTCTTATACAGGATAAATACGCATCATGTAGAGATTTGATTTACGCAAGTGATAAAGGATGTGAACTTCGTGGGCATGGTAACTGAAACACTGTCTTTCTATACACCTTATGCGGATACGATGCGCATGGAACAGGCCTTGTCTTTGGTATTGCGCGAGGGACTGATTTCACTGCGTAAGGATGATCGCTGTTTTTATGTGGAATTGCGTGATCAGGAGTATTTGACCATTCCCTTTTTAAGTGCGCAAACCAATCCATCGCTATTACAGAAACAAATTCAAATTCTCTATGCAAGCAGTGCTCGTATGCCTGCCAAAGACCCTTATATTAAGCAAAATCTGTTATATCAAATCGCCTTATTTCGCGCTGCTTATGTGTTTACGTTTCAATATGAAAAGCAGGAGCGCAATGATAAAATCTTGCCACTAATGGAGATAGCGGATCATATGGATGCGCTGATTTTCTGGGAGAGTGGTGATATTTCCGATAGTTATGGCGATGTGATTTTAAATAAACGCGGACATAGTGAGATGACGGTGTTCAATCCGGTGGATGGGTTTGATATTGCGAATCAGGCGCTGGGCTTGCATGAGAAACAGTTACGCAGGATGCATCATTCCCTCAGTGTGCTTCGCTATAAAGGAATTTATGCGCCAACCAATATTGCGCCTCCTTATGATGACAAATTGGTGGTTTTACAGGATGAGGAGGCAGTTTGTCAACGAGCCATTGCCTGTATGTTAGTGGGTGTTTATACGGAGGTATTGATTGATACGCGAGGGGATTATTTACAGGCTTATAAGAATATGGAACAGTTATTGGATTTGTATAAGGCATCTTCTTATTTTACGGTGCGTGAGATCGAATATCTTCATAATGATGTGCCCAGTGCGGCGGATGTGCATCATTACACCCATTATTTTGAGTATGCGTATGTATTGCTTTGGATGGTGGGATTGTTTGAGACGCTGTATTTTCCCAGTGCATTTTGTGATCGTGATGCGGTGATGAAGGTTATTTTAAATTTTCATTCCATAGCGAAATTGGTGCGGAAGGCAAGACTGCGCAAGATGGATGAGTTATTGGGAGCGCTGGACTTGGTTCAACGCTATTCATGGGCGTGTCGGGATGCGCAGAAACTTGGGTTTTTAATGCCGCAGGGCTTGTGTCAGGAGGCGGTGGTGATTCGACATCATGCGCTGAATTGGGTGGTAGGAGCACAAGGCGTTGGTTTTGATGAAGTGGTGCCGGTAATTTCATCCCTGAAGGCGGCGCATCGCTGAGGATGTTTCTTTGTGTGTGATTGGATGGTGTGATGGGCAGGAAATGGTTCAAACGGAATCTGACTGCCTTTTTCTTTGGGCAGAAAGTGAACAGGGATGATGGTGGAGGATTGGGGCATGATTGAGGCTAAGGGGATAATGAGGGGAAGGTATAGGATAAGGAAAAGGAATAAGGTAAGGAATAGAGGGAGGGTATAATAAGGATAGTATTTCCCCTTCTATCGCATATCGTGCAGAGGTTTTGGGCACAATCGTATTTCTTATTGTTTTTAGTGTTTTCTATTTCTTTGAAATAAGGTATAATACCCTCATGAATAAGGAGGAAACGTGAATGGCGGATAAGATTATTGTATTAGATTTCGGCAGTCAGTATAATCAGTTGATTGCACGAAGAATTCGTGAGTTTCATGTGTATTCGGAATTGCATCCGCATACATTGAGTTTGGATGAGATTTTGGCTTTGCAGGATGTTAAGGGTATCATTTTTTCCGGAGGTCCCAACAGCGTATATGATGAAGGTGCGATGAAGTGTGATCCGGCCATTTTCACAGCAGGAATCCCAATTTTAGGAATCTGTTATGGAATGCAGATGACACATTATATGAATGGGGGAAGTGTGAAGTCATGTGAGGCAAAGGAATATGGCAGAACGATGATTCATGTGGAGGGGGATTGCCCGTTATTTAAAGGATTGCCCAAAGATCAGATCGTTTGGATGAGCCATGGTGATCAGGTGGAGTGTTTGGCACCGGGCTTTGAGCGTATTGCGTCCAGTGATACTTGTACATTCGCGGTTGCCGGGAATGATGAGAAAAAGATGTATACGCTACAATTTCATCCGGAGGTTCGCCACTCCGAATATGGTAATGATATTTTGCGCAATTTCGTGTTTGAGGTGTGTGGAGCCAAAGCGGATTGGTCGATGCATAATTTTATTGATATGCAGGTGGAAGCGATTCGTCGACAAGTGGGAGCGGACAAGGTGTTGTTGGGTCTATCCGGCGGGGTGGATTCCTCTGTTGTGGCAGCGTTGTTACATAAGGCGATTGGGGATCAGTTGATCTGCATGTTTATTGATCATGGCTTGTTGCGCAAAGGTGAGGCGGAAAGTGTGATGGAAACCTTTGGGCGAGAGATGAATATTCATTTGGTGAAGATTGATGCACGGGAGCGCTTTTTATCGAAATTAGCCGATGTGAGCGACCCGGAACAGAAACGTAAGATTATTGGAAATGAATTTGTGTATACGTTTGATGAAGAAGTGAAGAAACTCAGTGCCGGTGAGAATATTAAGTGGCTGGCACAGGGAACGTTATATACGGATGTGATTGAATCCGGTACTAAGACTGCCCAGACGATTAAGTCGCACCATAATGTAGGGGGGCTGCCGGAGGATATGCAGTTTCAGTTAATTGAACCGTTGAATACGTTGTTTAAGGATGAAGTGAGAGCGTTGGGCACGGAACTAGGTCTACCGGATGAGATGGTATGGCGTCAACCGTTCCCGGGGCCGGGATTGGGGATTCGCGTGTTGGGGGCGATCACGGAGGAAAAACTGGAAATGGTCAGGGAGTCCGATGCGATCTTACGAGAGGAAATTGCTAAGGCAGGGTTACAGCGGGATATTTGGCAGTACTTCACGGCGTTGACCAATATGCGTTCGGTTGGTGTCATGGGCGATCAGCGAACTTATGATTATGCGATCGCAATTCGTGCGGTGACTTCAATTGATGGTATGACGGCGGATTGGGCGCGGATACCTTATGATGTGCTGGCGGTGATTTCTAATCGGATTGTGAATGAAGTGGCACATGTGAATCGGGTGCTGGTGGATATTACGAGTAAGCCGCCTGGAACGATCGAGTTCGAATAGAAATCTAAAGTAAGAAAACCTCGATATTTTCGAGGTTTTTTAATGTTTGATAGGAGGGAGTGACAATAAAAATGACAATACTTTTGAGAATAACGCAAGCGCATTATTGCTTATTTAGAGTGACATGCTTAGGAAACGTATCTTTCCATTCTTTATATTCTTCTTTGCTGATTTCATGTTGATTGACTTGCTGAAAGGCAGAATGCCATTTCTGAATGTCCGCATAAGTAGTCTTTGATTGGGAATCGGTTGGAGATAATACCAAATAGGTTTGTCCGTCAATCTCGATAGGATGCAGACCGATTGTGTTTTCCAAATAGAAAAGGGCGTGCATAATTCCATAGTAGGTGTCTAGGTTGGGATCAGATAAGGCGAAAGGCGATACACCTAATGCATCCGCAATGAGTTCGATCTGTTTCTGTGAGGGAGTTCTGTTTCCCAATTCATAATTTCGGATCGCAGGTTCACTCATTCGCACTTTTTCGGCTAATTGCTTCTGTGAAAGATTCTTTTGGATACGGATATTTCTTATTTTTTCACCACTTGTCATATTGAAATCACTCCTTGTGTTTTCTTTAGTATAACAGAGATTTCCTCTATATGCCAGCAGAATGTTTCAAAAATGAACTGTTTTGAAAAGAAAATAATCAAA
>JAAWON010000070.1 GCA_022799495.1 Erysipelotrichaceae bacterium
AACCTGATGAATTTATGAAAATTATCAGCAAAGCTGACAAACCCCCATATTATACCCTTTTTAACGTATTGTATTGGTGCGGCCTTAGACTAGGTGAAGCATTAGCGCTAGCTTGGAATGATATTGACTTTTCAAGCAAAACAATACATATCAATAAGTCCTATTCTAAGAAGGCACACACAACATCAAAGCCAAAAACAATCAATAGTTACAGGGATGTTATCATGCCTGACATGTGTTATTACTCATTGGAAAAATTATATAGCCTTCATAGCAGATATATAGGCTTTGATCATAATAAACTAGTGTTCGGCTTTAATAAGCATCTTGATGATAATTCTATCCATAGGTATAAAAATATATGGTGTGATGTAGCAGGTGTAAAACGTATTAGGATTCATGATTTCAGACATTCTCATGTGTCCCTTTTAATCAATCAGGGATTTAATGCTTTTGATATTGCTAAACGTCTTGGACATACTGTAGAAATGGTTAATAATGTTTATGGTCACTGGTTTACAGATGCACAGCAAAACATGGTAGATCGTCTTAACGATATATCTAAAAATTTGGTGTAAATTTGGTGTAAATTTCAAAATCGACTATTTAAAAATAGTGAAAAAGGTGTATAAAATAGCGATTTTTTAGTCCTGTTTAATACACTTTTATACAATCATACTTTCCCGTACACGCTACCATTTACCTTTATCCCCCTTGAAGTAAGGGGTTTTTTATTGCTTTTGTACAAATTTATCATCTTAAACATCCATTCAATCATTCTTCTTTATCATGGCATAACAATACTAACGCCTATGTATGATGCGAATCATCACTTTGATTTGCAGCCTGCTCATAACGCTCAATGATACGCTGCACAAGTGGATGACGCACAACATCCATGCTTGTCAATTCCACAAATGCAATTCCTTCCATATCTCGCAACAAGTGCATCGCATGCATCAAACCACTGTCACTTTTACGTATCAAGTCAATTTGCGTAATATCGCCGGTAATCACGATCTTAGATTGAAATCCCATTCTCGTCAAAAACATCTTCATTTGTGATTTCGTTGTATTTTGTGCTTCATCTAGAATAATAAAGGCATGATCCAAAGTTCGACCACGCATATAGGCAAGCGGCGCAATCTCAATGACTTCCTTTTCAATCAACTTTGCGACTTGCTCTGCCCCTAATGTATCATACAAAGCATCATACAGTGGACGCAGATAAGGATCCACTTTTTCCTTTAAATCACCGGGTAAAAAGCCAAGTGACTCCCCTGCTTCCACCGCTGGGCGTGTCAATACGATTTTACGAATCGTTCCCTGTTTTAATAAATTTGCCGCATAAACTACCGTCAAGTAGGTCTTACCCGTACCTGCAACACCGCTGGCAAATACGATATCATGATGTACCATACATTTATATAGATAGCGTTGATTGATCGTTTTGGGATAGATCAGTTTCCCTTGAATCGTTTTACCGATTGGTTTTTGGTAGTTCAAAGCCAACTGATCCAATTTTCCTTGTTCCGCTAATTTTGCCGCATACAAGACATCACGATCCAAAACCTCCATAGAGCGATGGATCATATCCAGTAATGCCTTAATACACGCTTGAATATAAGCCGCCTGTTGTGGTTCACAAAGTAGCATCAACTGATTATCCCGCATGATCAATTCACAATTAAAATAAGTGCGCAACACTTCTAAATGGGCATCATTGGGCCCGCATAATTGTGCAACGTCCTCCATCGCAGCGTCATGCAAATCTATATAATACTTCTCACGCATAACAAAACTCCTTTAACGAGGGGTAGTAATATCCTCAATCAATGTATAGTGTATATCCATACTTATTGTACCTGCATTATCCTGAAATTGCAAAATATTTTCTTTATAGATGGATTCTTTTTCTCGCAAATCTTTGCTGGCCTCACGCCTTGCTTCAAATAATAGCTGATAAAAGACAAAAGGTTTCGGCATCTTTGTTTTGGGTGCTTCTACATGAACCTCACGCCATGTATACGCATAGACACAACCTTTCACATAAAGCGGCTGTTCCTCATTTTTACTATCGGTTAAGACATTGCTGACAAGTACATCACCGGCATGGACAAAATCATTGATTGCCACCAATTTATTGCCATGCTGCACCTCAAAGTGTTCAATCACTCCATCTTTTTGGGCAACCAATTCATTCTGAGACAGTTCCTCTAACTGCGCAAATTCCTTTGTCGTAAAATGAATTTCATAACGACTGCCTTGCCTTGAAACCTCCAACCACGCAATATCATTTTCCAATCGCTTTCGCAGTTCTGTCTTCATCCCCTGCATATCATGCGCATAAAAAGGGATTTGATACCCCATTTCTGTCAATGTCCGTAATATCAACTGTTTGCTTTCTTCATGATCTCCATACAGCTGAATCGCAAAAATCGTATGCGATAAGCCAAACCACAATGTGATCGCGCATAGGATACACAAGATGCGTTGTGGCATTCGCATTTGCCGTAAAAGAAAGCCAATCATACCGGTCGTTTTTATCAATTGTGCATTGGGTAAAAACTGATGTATATCACGACGCAAAACAATTGGGGCGCAGAAACAAATACGATCCTGCTGCTCAAATAATTCATATAGCTGCCAATTTCTTTCTTTTACCAGACGATACAGTTGCTTCATTGATGCTGTGCTTTCCCATACATCCATGCCAATGGTGCTTCGTCTATTGCGCATAAAACTGTAACCCCTTTATCTCTCCCTCAATCAGTATTTCATCCTGACTTAATGCCATAACACGCAAATCCGTACCGGAAATTGTCATTGTACGATCAGCGAAGCGAATGTGGATGGTATCAGCACAGACTTGAAGCAGTTCCTGATATCGCTCTACCATGAGCTGTTGTTGCATAATGGTTATCACACGCATCACCTCTAACACAAGCATACGCTGTGAGATAAGCGAATATGCACCTGTATCCAATGAGTAATCACGAGAATCACCCATTTCTTTTATGACTTCTTCACCGTAATGATGGTCACTCTACCACTTATGGGACTTATCACCTCAGCATCATACAATGAAACAACAGACCACCATTGTAAACTCCCTCTACTCTCTTCTATCATCTACACACCCCCATCCCATTTACTTCTCATGTTTTTATGAATGAGGAGAGAAAAGCAAAGGCCACTCTTACGCAAAAAGAAAAGAAATCAATTGCATGGCAATCAATTTCTCGTTCTTATTTCCCACGGCGAACTTTACGCGCTGCCTCGGATTTCAATTTACGACGTACTCCAGGTTTTACGTAAAACTCTCTTTTGCGAGCTTCAGCAAGGGTTCCGTTTCTTGATACCTGACGTTTGAATCTTCTCAGTGCATCATCAAGAACTTCGTTCTCTTTCAAAACTACTTTTGGCATTACTTAACCTCCCTTCTGAAGATTGCA
>JAAWON010000071.1 GCA_022799495.1 Erysipelotrichaceae bacterium
AATATTACTCTATTTCTCTTTGTTTATCGTTCCTGTAACACTGTTTTCCACCTTTTTATTTTCGTCCTTTTGATGTGGAACTTACTTTTTCACTTTACGCCTCCTTTTACCTTTACTTATGTGGAGGAGGGCGATTGGATTTGCCTGCATTTTGTATGACCGCTTGACCAAAGGTTGATGATGGAATACCATTTTGTCCAATTCAATGATTAAGATCACTTCAATGATCATGTTTAAGATTTTAACGGTAATTGTTGTTTTATGGAAGGAGAAGTGGTATCATGAAAAAAGCACGCATAGGTAGGCAAGCGTACATGGAAGGAGGATTTTCATATGATCAAAGCGATCCTGTTTGATTTAGATGGCACACTACTTCCAATGGATCAGGAAGCATTCACCAAGGCTTATTTTCACCACTTGGCAAACTTTATGAAGCCGCTTGATTTTGATGGGAAACAGTTAGTTGAAACGATTGCACAAGGTACATTGGATATGGTAAAGAATGATGGTACGCATACCAATGAAACGGTTTTTTGGCATCGTTTTCAGAATGTTTATGGGATTGAGAAAAGCGAACAGGCTAAGGTTAGGATGGAACTTTTCTATGGAGAATGCTTTCATGAGACCAAACAGTTCTGTGCATATCAGCCATTGGCACGCAAAGCAGTAGATACAGCGAGAGAAACCGGCGCTCGGATTGTGCTTGCGACCAATCCGATCTTCCCGAAGGTAGCCACAGCCGCACGCATACAATGGGCGGGACTAGATCCGAAAGATTTTGATCTGTATACCACCTATGAAACATCTTATTTCTGTAAACCCAATCCTCGCTATTATCAAAGTATCGCGGATCAACTTGGGGTTGAAGCAAGGGAATGTATGATGATCGGCAATGATGTGGGAGAAGATATGATCGCGCAAAGCATCGGTATGAAAACCTTTTTATTAACGGATTGTTTAATCAACCAAACAAATGCGGATATTACACAATATTCAAATGGTAGTTTTCAGGTATTATTGGATGAATTAAAGCGTTTAACAAAAACTGCATAAACTCTCTTAGACAATTAGGACTTGATATGTGTTTCTTTTAATAGATCCTGTATTTGCATGAGCATCTGCAATAATACCACTCGCTGTTTTTCATTCAAATGGTTGCCTAATGCCAATAATTGAGTACTCAAAGGATCCTGTGTTTCATATAGATACGCGTCTAAACGTATGTTCAACAGTTTACAAACGCGCAAAAATGTATCCGCTTCAGGGATTGCCCTACCTACGCACCAACGATTCACTGTGGCTCTTTCAATGCCCAAGATGTTTGCCAATGCGGCTTGTGTCATGTGATTTTTGTTTAAGCCCTCTTTGATAATTGTTTTAATGTCATAATTGTTCATAATCATACCTCATGTATGCCATTATACGCTATTATGGAACCGGAATTATAGGCTATTACGATAAGCGGATAGGCTCATATTATACGATGAGACTTTAAGAATCACTACTATATTTAAAGACTGTAAATAAAGACTTTTACTTGTCTGTAATTTATGATACGATGAAATCAAAAAAAGCGAAAAGAGGAATGAGAATGGAAGAAATGTTGGAGGAATTAACAGCTTACTATGCGGCACTTGGTTATCCACTATATCAAAGCGAACAGCTTAAGGAACTCAGTGATGAAGAACTTGTTAATTTGTATGAGCTAACCTTTCCCAATGGTAAAAAGGAATAGGAAGATAACAGTAGTGCTTTTTTAAACCACTGCACGCTGTTCATTTTTGGATGTTCATGTTACAATAGAACGGAAAGGACAGGGATGCATCGTGCAGACGAAACGATATACAAAAGCGGATCAGAAAGCAGTTGTCCAAATACTAAAGTCAGGGGGGATTGTTGCCTTTCCCAGTGATACGGTGTATGGTTTAGGAGCTTTATATGGGAATCTGGATGCATTAAATCGTTTAAAAGCCGCGAAAGGACGTGATGAGCGCAAGCCCATACCGGTGATGATCTCGAATAAAGAACAATTAGCGGAACTAGGCGTTGTGAGCGATGCGGCAAAACGCTTGGCAGATGCATTCATGCCGGGCGGACTGACATTGATTTTAGCGAAGCGCCCAGAAGTAGCGGATGCGATGACCAATGGATTTCCAACGATTGCGCTTAGAATGAGTGATGACCCATGGCTATGCGAATTGATTCAAGCATGTGGTAAACCACTACTAGTAAGCAGTGCCAATTTAAGTGGCGCTGCGCCGGGTAAAGATGGTGCATCTGTTTTGCAACAATTAGAAGGTAGAATAGATGCGATAGTGATGGGTGAAACGCATGGTTCACTCCCCAGTACCATCATGGATATGAGCAGTGATCCACCGCGTTTAATAAGAGCGGGCGTGATTAAAGAACAGGCTATCAATGAGATACTTTATGGAAAATAATTAGGAGGACTGAAAATGAAAATTGCACTTGGATGTGATCATGGCGCATATGAATATAAGGAAATTATAAAGGAGATGTTGACGAAAGAAGGGCATGAAATCATGGATTTCGGTACGTATGACACAGCATCATGCGATTATCCTGATTTTGCTTATGCATGCGCAAAATCGGTCAGCCGTGGTGAAAATGAGCGTGGCATTGTGATTTGCGGTACTGGGATCGGCGTTAGCATCACCGCCAATAAGGTCAAAGGAATCCGCTGTGCTTTGTGCAGTGAAAGCGTTAGTGCAAAATTGACGCGGGAACATAATGATTCCAATATGCTTGCGATGGGACAGCGAACCATCGGAATCGAGGTAATGAAAGATATCGTTCATGTATGGTTAAATACACCTTTTTCCGGAGAAGCAAGACATCAAGCCCGCATCGCTAAAATTCATGCGATAGAGGCATCTGAATAAAAAGAACTTTATTTACTTTTTGGAACCATAGTTGGTAATATTTGATTTAAACAGAAAAATTAAAAACGGGAGTGATCCCGTTTTTAATTATGGTTGGTTTGTGTTTGGATACGTTGTTCGATCGAAGAACGAAGTGCTTCCTCAATGCCCAATAAATTCATGACTTCCTGTATGGTTTGTTTGGTCGTTTTCATCATGTTCAAAACCAGTTCACTGGCCATTTCTATACGGCCTTGGGTTTGACCTTCTGACAATCCTTCTATGCGCCCTTGGATTTGCCCTTTGGCTAGTCCCTCGGCAATACCTTCCATACGCCCCTCAGCATGCCCCTCATTCCAAACACCCTGTGATAAATTGCACATCTCCTCGACCTCCCGTTCCATCTCTCGTGTCATCATTATACCATATTTCTCCCTTAATTCATATGCCTTATCTGCGTAAGGCTTCCTTGCCTTAAATAACAGATACAATAAGTTCATTAAACGTTTTATCCCTGCATCTCCATCCGCTATTTGACTGGGATAAATCATCACAACACTT
>JAAWON010000019.1 GCA_022799495.1 Erysipelotrichaceae bacterium
AGTTGCAGTAGCCGTTTCATTCCAACTTGTGGCAGCATCAGTCATTGACTTTTTGGTTTGTGTTGGGATATCAAACGCTATCGTGGGATTCACTTTTGTAATCTTCACATGAAGCACGCCGGTTTCCTTACGGCGAAATTTATCCTCATCCATATTACTCGGTGTATAATAAAGAAGTTCGTTGGTACTTTCATCTCTGACAGTTACACGGAAATAATAATCACCGACCGGTAATTTATTTTTCATGGTAACTGTTGCCTTACCGTTAGTCGAAGGACCTGTTATATCAAAATACTGAGAGGGTGTAAGATAATGACCGTTTGAACCGGAAGCATTCGTATCATGAACAAAAAATTGATAAGGACCTTCACCATTGTTTGTATCAATTTCTGCCACAACTTCATTGGCATCGTTTTTTGCATTGTCATAACTTATATCATTTATTTGCATGGCTGCCGAAATACTGTCTACTATATTATACTGCGGTGTTTGAATTAGAAAATAAAACACTAAATTGGCTTGGTTTATGGTTTGAGAGGTAAACAAGTTTTTATAACTAGGCAATTTAAATGTTTGATTGTATCCGGCAGGACCCTTCGTAAACCCTACCCGATATCCATTATACCTTTCATCCAACCATATCAAGCCGGATAATGCAGTAAAGTCAGTTTCATTTAGCGATAGTTTTTGATAAAGAGCATAATCTAACATAACCGGAGTTGCACCATTCAAACCATTTGCGGGGTTTTTAAAAATCAACTTTCCCAATTCATCATCATCGTTTAGATTCTGTGAAAAGTGCTGCAGGGCCGGAGTAATACATGTTTCCACTTCAGTAGCGTTGGGTTGACCGTTTGCTTTCAATACACAATTTTTCTCTGCACCACTTGACGAAGAAATATACATCATGCCATTATCATCATAAACGAACCACCAATCTTCACCACCCATTTTAAAATGGGTGTTACTGCCATTTCGCTCAGTCCCGCCTTGGGCATTATACCATGTTTTATAATACTTCGCTGTTGTCGAAGGTGCTGCATTTAGTTGATTCACATAATACGCATATCCGCTTGTCACCACTCCGACCAATGACACAGCCAAGATTATAATTTTCTTCCACATACTCCTCATCCTCTCTTTTTCAAGGCGCATATACTGCCTTATGTTTCTCTATTCACACTACTCAACCCCATTTATTAGACATCAAAAGGAGTATTTCCATAATTTGGATATATCATCCCAATATGAAAAACCCCTAATCTCACCTTGTAGACAAGATGAAATTAGAGTGGGTTCTGTTTTTTTTCACTGATCTAAAATTTTCTGTTTTTTTATAAATACTTTAAATAGGCTTGTTCCCAACCGATTTCACGCAGTTGAAGATAGTATGAACTTTTACTGTCTTTCAACGCATCATATAGCGGCTTAATATGATGTAATTGTGATTTTGACATTTTTTGCATATCCTCCTCACAATGTGCAAATACTTTCAAAGAATAATATGCTTCTTGTGGTGTTCGATAAGTAATTGAATCCAAAACAACCGGCTGAAAAATTACCTCGTCATCCAAATAACGCAGCGCTCGCTCCTGATCCAAATAAACGCTTTGATTCACCGCATGCATGATCCCATAACCACTCACTGCCAGCACTGCCGACAAAATCGCCACCACTCCTACATAGGCAAAATGCCCTGAGGAAGAAAATGAATGACGAAATATATTTGCGGATTTTCCCAGCATCGTGGGCATCGGTATCATTTGTTTCCGGAAACCATAGACAAATGCCATACTCAACACGGCAGGGCTCAGCGTATGGAAATCCAGCGCTATGCCTTCTACTTTCTCATATTCATTGATTTTCCTCTTTAACAGATTGCGCGCCGTACTCAAACGCGATTTTACTGTACCGATCGGCATCTCCAGAATAGAGGATACTTCCTCCATCGTATGTTCCTGAAAATAAGCCAATACCAACAAAATTCGATATTTGTCAGGCAAATCATCAATCAGCGTATTTAATAATTCCACATCACTCACGCGATGACTATGGGCATGTGGCATCAGATAATCGCGATGCTCCTCCTCTGTCTTTAAGCGGATATTGTTGTCCGGATCAATGGCAATATCCTTACGCCGTCCAAAAAGATTATAACACTTACTGACGACAATACGATGGAGCCAAACGTCAAACGTATTCACATCATGGAGATTTTGAATGGAACGATGTACTTGAATGAAAGTCTGCTGGGTTACTTCTTTCGCATCATCATCGCTCTTGCATATACGATAAGCAGTATAATATACCCGTTTATACAACTGCGAGAACAGTTCATTAAAAGCGGTTTCTTCTCCCTCTTGTACCCGCTTCACAAGCGCAATGTCTGTCTTTTCCATGATATCACTCCTGTATCCATAATAAGGATACAGATAACATCATTATTTGTCAATATATAATTTTACAAATAATATGCAATTTATCTGTATTACACCATTTTTATTTCATATAAATCGTTTTTATGCATTTAAGTGATAACCATAAAGATTATTAGAAAAGCCCAATGTATCCGTAAGTCTCCTGCCGCACTCTATTGACACATGAAAAATGCATCAAAAAAAGCAATTCTTCATATCGAATCACTCAAGTATACTCAAACGGATATAAACAAAAAATATTATTTCGGCAATACCAAGCAAAATCAAGGTAAATCTCACTTCTACTCCTCTTGCTGAATATCAAATAGCGAACCACTTATGTTTAAAAAGCAACCGCTTATCACAAATGCATTGAAATGATGATTTCCATTATTTTATAATAACGGCGTCAAAGGAGTGATAATCATGCAGATTGAAGTTAATATAGATAGTTCCTGCCATGAACCTAAAATAATCATATTGACTGCTTCTATGAATGATGATGTACGAAACATAATAGCGAAACTCTCTCAGGATGAGTCCCAAATAATTTCCGGCTATAGAGATAAAGAAGTTGAAAGGCTGGATCCATCAGAAGTCATTCAAATTTATGCGAGTTCCGGAAAGGTTTTGGCAATTACCGATCAAGGGGAATATGTCCTGCGGTTTCGATTATACGAATTAGAGAAAAAACTGCCGGCAAGCCAATTCATTCGCATTTCAAATTCAGAGATTATTAACTTAAAAAAAGTCAGTCATTTTGACTTGAATTTCACAGGTACGATTTGTGTAAAAATGGTAAACGGAAATACCACTTATGTATCCAGGCGATATGTTACAAAACTAAAAAAAGCATTAACGTTATGAGGTGAAAAAATGAAAAAGGAAATAATGAAACGCAGTTTAATGGGATTCCCGATTGGCATTACAATCGGTCAGTTTATTACAATTCTTATTTCACTTAAGTGGGGGAATGGCGATTACTCGCCTTATGTGCCTGAATTGGTGTCGGCCATGGGAAGTGAAATTTATGCGATTATAGTGCAGAGCATTCTTTGCGGTATCTTGGGCATGGGGTTTGCGAGCGCCTCGTTTATATGGCAAATAGATCATTGGAGTATTGTTCGACAAACAGGAATATATTTCTTAACCATTTCAATCATCATGCTGCCAATCGCTTATTTCGCATATTGGATGGAACACAGTTTAGTCGGATTCTTATCCTATTTTGGTGTGTTTGTATTCATTTTTGTGATTATATGGGTGATAACGTATGCGATGGGCAGATACAATGTTAAAAGGATGAATGGAAAACTACAACAGACAAATGATTATGAGTAATAGGATTGCTTTCCCCTATAAAAAGCAGTGCTTATTTCATTTCTTGTAACACCATCAGGCAGTAGGACTACTTTTCCATCAGTTCACTGCGTATCATAAATCATTGCGGCGCAGAGTCTATTGATGCGCCGCTTTATCGTTTTTAATGCTTAGGTTTCACTATAGCAACTATCGCTTGTGATAGTGGGTGTTCTCGCCATACAGACAAGGATTTAAAAATAAAATCCTTGTTTTTTATTTTGAAATGTATCTTTAACTAACTGCTGTCCCTATTTTTTTAAGACACAAAAAAGCAGAGAAAGCCTTACGCATTTCTCTGCTTTTGTTAGTTTCTTAACCTGATATTGTTTGTGTGCCGAAGCACTCAATTTTCATTCTTACTTGATAACCTCTGTTACGTTACCGGAACCAACTGTACGTCCACCCTCACGGATAGAGAACTTAGTGTTGTTCTCGATAGCGATCGGAGCGATCAATTCAACTGTCATCTCTACATTATCCCCGGGCATAACCATGTCTGTGCCTTCCGGCAAAGTAATAACGCCGGTTACATCCGTTGTACGGAAGTAGAACTGCGGACGGTAGTTAGAAACGAACGGTGTATGACGTCCACCCTCTTCTTTGGTCAGGATATACACCTGCGCCTTGAAGTTTGTGTGCGGATTAACAGAACCCGGCTTAGCCAAAACCTGTCCACGCTGAATCTCATCGCGGTTGATACCACGCAACAACGCACCGATATTGTCACCAGCCTGTGCTACATCCAACTGTTTGCGGAACATTTCCAAACCAGTGATGACAGTCTTACGTGTATCATGGATACCAACGATTTCAACTTCCTCACTCAGTTTTACTTCACCACGCTCAACACGGCCAGTCGCAACTGTACCACGGCCAGTGATAGTCATAACGTCCTCAACAGACATCAAGAACGGTTTGTCAGTCTCACGAACCGGATCAGGGATAAATGCATCAACTGCATCCATCAACTCATGGATTGCGCCAACGTATTTCTCGTCACCCTCTAATGCCTTCAATGCAGAACCGCGAATAACCGGTGCATTGTCGCCATCAAAGCCATACTCACTCAACAATTCACGAACTTCCATTTCAACAAGGTCAACCAATTCCTCATCATCAACCATATCGCATTTGTTCAAGAACACAACGATATAAGGAACGCCTACCTGACGCGCCAACAAGATGTGCTCACGAGTCTGAGGCATCGGACCATCAGATGCTGCAACAACCAAGATTGCACCATCCATCTGTGCCGCACCGGTGATCATGTTCTTAACATAGTCAGCATGTCCCGGGCAGTCAACGTGTGCATAGTGACGGCCTTCTGTCTGATACTCAACGTGTGCAGTATTGATTGTAATACCGCGCTCTTTTTCTTCCGGTGCACCGTCGATCTGATCATATGCAGTCGCCTGTGCCATACCATTCTTTGCAAGTACATTGGTAATTGCAGCAGTCAAAGTAGTTTTACCGTGGTCAACGTGTCCGATTGTTCCGATATTCACATGGGTTTTGGAACGATCAAATTTTTCTTTAGCCATTTTTCAAATGTCCTCCTTGTGTTTTTTCAATCAAATATATTTTAATTCAAACGCCTGATAAAAGCAACAACTAATTATCAGAACTATTGTTTTTGATGATCTTTTCCGCGATGCTCTTAGGCACTTCGGCATAATGATCAAACTTCATGGAATAATTGCCGCGTCCCTGCGTGAAACTACGCAGATCCGTCACATAACCAAACATCTCAGAAAGGGGAATCATCGACTTAACGATAATCGCATTACCGCGTTCCTCCTGATCGGTGATGCTACCACGACGAGAACTTACGTCACCCATTACAGAACCTAAATATTCCTGTGGTGCAGTAACTTCAACTTCCATGATCGGCTCTAAGATCACCGGTTTACATTTTTTGCCGGCCTCTTTTAATGCCATAGATGCAGCGATCTTATATGCCATCTCAGAGGAATCGACATCATGGTAGGACCCATCAAACAAGGTTGCCTTGATGTCAATCACCGGATAGCCTGCGATCATACCGCGATCCAATGCATCTTCCAAGCCCTCTTGGGTCGGTTTGATGTATTCACGCGGAACACTACCGCCGACTGTCGCATCCACGAACTCAAAACCTTTGCCTTCTTCGTTCGGCTCAAACTTGATCCAAACATGACCGTACTGTCCACGACCACCGGACTGCTTGATGTATTTACCTTCGCAATCCGCTGTCGCACGAATTGTTTCACGGTAAGCAACCTGCGGCTGTCCGACATTTGCTTCAACCTTGAACTCACGACGCAGACGATCCACGATAATATCCAAATGCAGTTCACCAACACCGGCAATAATCGTCTGACCGGTCTCTTGATCTGTATAGGTTTTGAAGGTCGGATCTTCTTCGGCAAGTTTGGATAATGCCAAGCCCATCTTATCCTGATCGGCTTTTGTTTTCGGCTCCAAAGACATACGAATTACCGGTTCAGGGAATACCATGGATTCCAGAATAACCTGTGAATTTTCATCACACAGCGTATCACCGGTACCGGTATCTTTTAAACCAACCGCAGCCGCAATATCACCGGCATATACCATGTCGATTTCTTTGCGGGCATTCGCATGCATCTGCACAATACGGCCAAAACGCTCTTTTTTACCTTTTGTGGAGTTATAGACATAACTTCCGGCCTTTGCCGTACCGGAGTACACACGGAAGTAAGCCAGTTTGCCGACAAAAGGATCGGTCGCAATCTTAAAGGCCAATGCGGAGAACGGTTCTTCATCACTGGAATGACGAACGATCTCATTGCCTTCCATATCTGTACCTTTAATTGCCGGTACATCTAATGGGGACGGCAAGTAGTTGACAACGGCATCCAAAACCATCTGAACACCTTTGTTTTTATATGCAGATCCGCACAATACCGGGAAGAAATCACCGGCACATACTGCCTTACGCAGAACGCTTTTGATGGTTGGAATGTCAGGTTCTTCGCCTTCCAATACCATCATCATCAAATCTTCATCATAATCAGCCAGATATTCAATCAATTTCGCACGATATTCCTCACACAGATCCTTCAGATCTTCCGGAACATCTACTTCTTGAATTTCCGTACCCAAATCATTGGTATAAATCTCTGCTTTGCGCTCGATGATATCAACAATTCCGGTAAAGGTGCTCTCTGCGCCGATCGGTAATTGAATCGGGCAGGATTTCGCACCTAAGCGATCCACGATTGTCTTGCAAGACATCAGGAAGTCCGCTCCGGTAGCGTCCATCTTGTTACAGAAAACGATACGCGGCACACCATAGGTAGTTGCCTGACGCCATACTGTTTCTGTCTGCGGTTCTACACCGGCTTTCGCATCCAGCACTGTCACCGCACCATCCAGTACACGCAAGGAACGCTCTACCTCAACGGTAAAGTCCACGTGTCCCGGAGTATCAATGATGTTAATGCGGTGTTCCTTCCACTGAGCAGTTGTCGCAGCGGAGGTAATCGTAATTCCACGCTCCTGTTCCTGCGCCATCCAGTCCATGGTGGAAGCACCATCATGGGTTTCACCGATCTTGTGATTGACACCGGTATAATACAGAATACGCTCTGTCGTTGTCGTCTTACCGGCATCAATATGAGCCATGATACCAATATTACGAGTTTTCTCTAATGAAAATGCACGTGCCATATGTCATGACTCCTTTCTTACCAGCGATAATGAGCAAACGCTTTATTCGCCTCTGCCATCTTATGCGTATCTTCACGCTTTTTCACAGAAGCACCGCTTCCGTTTGCGGCATCCATAATCTCTGCCGCCAAACGCTGTTCCATTGTTTTTTCATTGCGTAGACGTGCATAATTCACAATCCAACGCAATCCCAATGTCAAACGTCTTTCCTGAGATACCTCAACCGGTACCTGATAGTTGGCTCCGCCCACACGACGAACTTTCAATTCCAGCATCGGCATTACATTCTCCAATGCCTCCTCGAATACTTCCATCGGTTTACGGCTTGTTTTTACTTCAATAATATCAAACGCATTGTACAGGATCTTCTGTGCTACGCCTCGTTTACCATCAATCATGATTTTGTTGATCAAACGAGTGACCAGCTTGGAGTTGTAGATCGGATCTGATAATACATCGCGTTTTGCAATATGTCCTTTTCTAGGCATGCTTAAATCCTCCTTTCCTCATGGATGGCTATTTCTTAGCTTCTTTTGGTTTCTTCGCACCGTACAAAGAGCGGCTCTGGTTACGATCCGCAACACCGGCGCAGTCTAGTGTACCACGAATGATGTGATAACGAACACCAGGCAGATCCTTTACACGACCACCGCGAATCAGCACAACGCTGTGCTCCTGTAAGTTATGTCCCTTTCCGGGGATGTAGGCAGTAACCTCCATTCCGTTGCTCAAACGAACACGGGCATATTTACGAAGGGCAGAGTTCGGTTTCTTCGGTGTCATTGTTCCGACACGGGTGCAGACACCACGCTTCTGCGGCGAGCTCAGATTCGTCGGGCGACGCTTCAGGGAGTTGAATCCTCTGTTCAAAGCGGGTGATTTTGATACATTCACACTTTTCTCACGGCCCTTGCGAATTAACTGGTTAATGGTTGGCATAATATCCTCCTTTCTCAAACACACATTTCCGGGTGTGTCATTTTGAAGTGTAAATTTAATTCCCCTCTCGGAGAATCGCTAAATGCACACTTGCTTGTATATGATAAAGCAAGGAAAGCCATTTGTCAACTACATTTTTTAAAAGTATTTCAAGTTGATGATTGAAAAATGATAAGATCTTAAAGGAGTAAAATTGATTCTGCCCTAATCTGCAAAAAAATACAACGATCTTTTGGCTATTAAGCCGATTTTTACAGTGAACTTTTGGAAAGGAAAAGACAGGCATTGAGACTTCTTAGCCACCTGTCTTAAATAGCCAAAAACATGGAAATTCACCGGATGCGTGACCCTGTTCTAATCTTGTTGTTGTTTGAATTAGGTAGAGGAGGGCTAGAATCGGCCCTTCACCTGCCAGTTTTGAAGTTCCTGAAGGGTGATGTTTTGACGTTTGGTGGGCGCATTCTCCAAGTGAATATGAGAATTTTGCGTAGCGAGAAAATTCATCACTTGATCGGCAATCACTTCATCTCGCACAAATAAGGCAATCGTATCATGTTGACTCCTGCATATAACTTTATGATTGCCCTGATAACCCGGGCGCGCTTTTTCAAATACATTGTCCATGTGTGCAACAACGATTACATCTGCATAACGCATCTGCTTAAATTGCTTATGATCGTAAGCATAGATGTGTGTTTCACTGAACACCGCAGTATCAATCATGCGATATGCGCCTTGGTTTAATTCCTTATCTTCGTTCAGGACTACTTGGATGCGATGCATTTTATAAAAGTAAACTACAAGAATGTAAGTCAACACACCTACACAAAGGACAAGCAATGCTTGATTGGTCAAAGAGCCATCATAAAAGATAGTGAGAACAAAAAGGGCAATGAAAACAGTCAATACAGCGAATACATAATCGTTACTTACTTTGCGACGGAAGAATTGATACAGTTCTTTCATAACCTTCACCTCATTTTCAAGTAACTGTTTCATGCGCATGATGATTGATATATCCTTATAAGCAAATTCAGTACATTACCAGTATCTGTGTAACCTTGAAATGATCCAGAGAAGATGATTTTATAGATACAATTATCATTTTGAATGAGTTATCCTTATATCTATATTATATATCTTATTTTAACTTTGTCAACTTATTTTTCTTATTTACGGTATGCATCCAATATCATTGCATCAGCAAACACACTTTCTTTCTGTCGCATTCTATATTATAGGAATAAGCAAATCAATAAGTAACCGCCAATCCCCAACTCTACGCTTGATCATCTTCTTTCGGGATGCTTGGCAAAGCACCACATATCCAAAACAATCTTGTATTCTTTCATCCCCTGTCTCAATAAAAAAAGAGGCAATTCCGGATACACTCTAAGAACGCCTCTTCATTATCTTTTATAATCTTAACAAGATTTATTACGCTTTTCCGGCAGAACCGAACTGTTTCATCATTGCGACAACTTTTGCCTGAATTGCATCAGCGCCCGGTTTCAACAGTTTACGCGGATCGTAGCCTTTACCTTCTTGATCTTTACCTGCCTCAATATACTTACGTGTAGCAGCCGCAAATTCCAGTTGCAATTCCGTATTGACATTGATTTTAGATACACCTAAGGAGATTGCCTTAGCGATCTGATCAGCCGGAATACCGGAACCGCCATGCAATACCAACGGTTTACCATTTGTCACATTCTGGATCTCGCCCAAACGATCAAAATTCAAACCTGCCCAATCAGCCGGATATTTTCCGTGAATATTACCAATACCTGCGGCTAAGAAATCAACGCCCAAATTAGCAATTGTTTCACATTCTTTCGGATCTGCCAATTCACCCATAGATGCAACGCCATCCTCTTCACCGCCAATGCCGCCGACCTCACATTCGATGGAGCAGCCTTTGGCATGTGCCAATGCGATCATTTCTTTAGATTTCTCCAAGTTCTCCGCAAACGGATAATGGGATCCATCAAACATCACAGAAGTGAATCCTGCCTCGATGCATGCCTTTGCGCCATCATAAGTTCCATGATCCAAATGCAGGGCTACCGGAACGCTGATTCCTAAGAAATCATGAATCTCACGCACCATCGCTACCACATTTTTAAAGCCGCACATATATTTGCCGGCACCTTCGGAAACACCTAACATCACCGGAGATTTTGCTTCTTCGGCTGCCAACAGAATCGCTTTGGTCCACTCCATATTGTTAATGTTGAATGCGCCAACCGCGTAATGTCCGGCATGTGCTTTGTTAATCATCTCAGTTGCTGATACTAATGCCATAATGAAAGTCCTCCTTGTTCTTTTACCTATTTATTTTACTTCATTTTTACCGGTTTGAAAAGGTTTATCCTGTGATTTCATCTTTTTTTTCATGTCAATCTCCTTATGATGAAAAAAAGCATTTGAATTGCCTTGCTTACAACATGGTATACTACCCTTATGATCTGATTACTTCATATTCAGTATAACTTGTTCTGCCGCAATATCTACAGATAATAATTAAAAAAGGAAGAACCCCGATTAGGGATTCCTCCAATTGCATAATGGTTACTCTATTGAATCATTTCGGCGATCGCTTCCTGATACCGCTTTGTTTTGGCCTTTGCTTCATCCAGGTCCACACCACGCACACAGTAATAAAACTTGCACTTCGGCTCAGTTCCGCTGGGGCGAATCGCGATCCAACTGCCATCTTCCAAATAATACTTCAGCACATCGGATTTCGTAAAGCCGCAAAGTTCGCTTTCCTTACCATGATCCACAACACGACATTCCTTGTAATCTTCAAAACGAACTACTTTCATCCCACTGATTTCCTGTGGCTGGGAAGCGCGTAATCCACTTAAAATTGCCTGTATTTTTTCTGCGCCTGCTTGCCCTGCCAACGTGAGGGAAGTTTGGCTTTCCTCATAAGCGCCATGTTTCGCATACAGATCATACAAAACATCGACCAAGGTTTTACCCTGTTCTTTATAGAAACATGCGGCTTCTGCCAGCATTAAACATGCCTGCGGAGCGTCTTTATCACGTACAAACGGCTGAATCAGCGATCCATAACTTTCCTCATAGCCAAACACATACTGTTTCTCATTATTGACCTCATACTTCGCTACTTTTTCACCGATAAACTTAAAACCGGTTAATGTCTTTTCCGTTTCCACACCATAACTTGCCGCAATCTTTTCGCCAAGATCACTTGTCACAACTGTGTTAAACATTACCGGATGCGGCGGCATCAACTGCTTTGCCTGCAACTGCGAAAGAATATATTCAATCAGCACTGATCCACTTTGATTACCCGTAAGCAGAATATATTCGCCCTGATGCAGAACCCCTACGCCCATGCGATCGGCATCGGGATCACATACCAAAATGATATCGGCATTTTCTTTTTTTGCGTAGTTCAACGCCAGTTCGTAGGCGCCTCGCTCCTCAGGATTCGGCGTTGGTGTCATTGCGAAATCCGGATCCGGCGTACACTGTTCCAACACGGGAATACAGTGATATCCCAAACGATGATACAATTCCTGTACTGCCACATTGGCTGTCCCATGTTCCGGTGAAAAGACAATCTTTACCGTTTCCTTTTTTACATCGGGATTTAATTGGATCCCCACTACATGACGATAGTATTCCTCATCTACTTCTTTGCCAATGATGGTGATGAGCTTCTTTTGTTCCTCATTCACATCCGCTGTAATTGCCAACTCATCTGCGACAGCGTTCACTTTGGCAATTACCTGCTGCGCCAAGTGTGGCACCAACTGACATCCTTTCTCATCATACAGTTTATAGCCGTTATATTCTTTCGGATTATGACTTGCGGTAATCATGATTCCACCGAAACAATGCAGATGGCGCACGGCGAAAGATAATTCAGGCGTTGGTCGCAATGCATCAAACACATAGGAACGAATGCCAAAAGTGGCCAATACCCTTGCACTATCCATCGCAAATTCCTTTGACATATGGCGATTATCATAGCCAATCGCAATGCCGCGTTGCTTTGCTTCCTCTCCGTGTTCACAGATATATTGCGCAAACCCCACATTCGCTTTGCGAATGGTATGCAAATTGATGCGATTCGTTCCCGGACCAAGCAAGCCGCGCATTCCGGCCGTACCAAATGCAATCGTTGTATAAAAACTGTCCTGCTTTTCCGTCTCCTCCATATTGCATAATACTTCTCGATAGGATGGATCTAAATTGGGGTGATGACACCACCGCTCGTAAACTTCCTGAATCATACGATGATTCCTCCTTACCTTATGATTACCCTTATTATACTCTTTTGTTAGCGCTTACGCAACGTGCTTTCCATGTTTGCATGATAAAAAATCCTCGGCGTGAGCTACACAACCAACCACAAAAAAAGATGGCCTAAGCCATCCCTTGTATTATCCGATGATTTTCTGTGCGCGCAATACTTCTTCGATTGCCGCAATCGCTGCGTCCTCGTCATCACCATTACAACTGATCGTTACTTCAGAGTTTGTTGGGATACCTAAGGACATAACGCCCATGATTGATTTCATGTTTACTTCACGGCCTTTGAATGCCACATTTACTTCACATTTGAACTTACTTGCGGCATTTACGGCTACCGTCGCAGGACGTGCATGCAAACCAACCGGATCAATTACGGATACTGTAATCTGTTTCATTTCTATATTCCTCCTATGTTCTTTCTACTGCTTACAACTACTATTTTAAACCATTTTGGAAACACTTACAATGCTTTCTTGACTTTTTTTAAAAGTTTTTCGCTTTTCATTTGGGAAAGTGCTTACCAAAACCAAACGAAGCAAGAAAACAAGTCAGAAAAAGGGTTCTACGACTTTGATTATACCTTAATATGAATCAATAGGGATTGCTTCTACATGCAAGTATCCATCACTTGTCGATTTTAATCAAATGATGCATGTGCATCTGTTTTTGTCTTGTTTGTCATCTTATGTTCAACTTGTTCTGCCATAAATTCATTTACATCATAAACATGAAAGCCATGATCTACTAGCTGTTGGGCAAAGATTCCATTTCCATCTATCAATGTGCGATCAAAATGACCGCTGTATCGCCTATGCACACCACAAGATGGCGAACGTGACTGCAAAATCGCCGTATCTGCACCAAACACACAGGCAATTTCCATCGCTCGCTGCGCACCAAGTGCAAATGCTTCACTCACATCCTGATTGGCACTGTTCAACACACGACCATCACAAATCTCTGCGCAAAGACGAGGAATCGGCAGGCCGCCGAGCACCTCCGGACATACCCCCACATAAGGAATCCCCTGTTCCTGTAAATAAGCAAGCAAGTCCTCTCGTCGATTATTTCCACCATTGTATTTGCAGTTTTCCCCAAGCAGGCACTGACTGATTACATATTTCATTTTATCCCTCTCGCCTTATATTCATATAAGGACGCCTCATAATCTTCATCGGTTTGATAGCGATAGTCATCCTCTGTCAATATCAATTGTTCAATAAAGAACAGGGTATCATACCAAACACTCAAATCCCCCTGCAAATCATTACCACGCACATTCAAATAACTGAGTTCTTCCATATCCTGAATCCCACGCAAAGAAGTGATTTCATTGTTTTCCAAGTTGATAGAGGTTAAATTGGGAAGATGGACAAGCGGATAAAGGCTTTTAATCCGGTTATCGCCAAGATTCAATTCCTGTAAAGCATCGCTATGGTATAAAAAACGCAGATCCGCAATTTGGTTATGGTCCGCAATCAATATCTCTAAATAAGCAAGAGCGGAGAGTGGTTGTGCATCTTCAATCGCACAGTTACTTGCCCTAAGCATACGCAAATAACGCAAATAAGCAATCGGTGTCACATCTCGCAGAGTTACATCACTAATATCCAACACCTCAATGCGGGGGCATTCCTGTAAATCCTCAATGGATACAAGCGGATTATCACTTACCTTTAAACGGCGCAATTTACGCGCATACCCCAATCCATTCAGGCTTTCCAATGCATTGGCATGAACATCCAGTGTCACCAAATTAGGAAAAAAACGCAAAAAAGACAAATCGTTGATCTGGGTGTTGACAATGACAAGATCACGAACGTCCACCAGTGCCTCACTGCGCAATCTGCGCCCTTGTATGCCGCTACCGAATTGATCCAGCAGAAGCTCATAGAGCTGTGAATCGGCAATGCCTTCTAAATCATTGGCGATGATTCCCATGCGCTTCCTCTCCTTTACTGGAGAAATTATATCATGAAATGTATATTTTTTCCTTTCTTTCCTATGATTTTTCGTATGAATCTAGGTTGATGTATTGGCGAAGCCTATGTTGAATCGGGCGTTTGATTACCCCTATGATGATGGATGGCGGCAGGTTGATTCATGTAGCATACCACATACAATCCAAAAAATATCACAGTATTCAAAATGGAATAAAATATTTCACTAACACATTCATCACAAATAAAGCAAGGTTTAATAAAAATAGCATTGTAAACATACAAACTGGAATTGTCTTTGTCATTTGCCATTCTAGAATTGGTACTCTTCGCTTTCCTATCAGAAATTTTCCTTTATCTGCACTTCGTCTAACTTCCAAAGGCACCATTTTTAGCATACCATTATATATATCCGATATATATTTATATCGATTAGCGTAGGCCACGGAAACAATTAAAAATAATATGCATAATAACATCCCTAAAATAGAAAACACTGAAGTAGGTAAGTAGTTATCATGTTGATACCCCAATATATTAGTATAAGGAAAAAGACTGATGATTAATGTCAAATAAAAGTAAGCAAACATTTGTCGCCACAGCATCGTATCCCTGTGCTTAAGTTCTTCATAATACTGAGATAATAAACGAAAGAATTCTTCTTTTGTAACCGTACTTGGCAAATTCCAACCATCTTTAGTGGACATTTTTTCTACCTCCTAATCTACCTCTAATAATCCATTCAAACTGATAATTATATTACTGCTCAAACTGCCTTATTCAACTTCATCTCAATAACATACCCCCTTTCTCTCACATCATAGCCACTCCTTCCTCCACATATGAATAAACGCATCGTATTAGGATGCTTTATGGGTTTTCTTCCTCTGTCCGCTTTTCCTTTTATCCCCCTTTTTACATTTCCCTTGTGTTTCTATCTCATGATCTTTCGATGCAGGAAGTTCCTCCTGATCCCCCTTGGTATGAAACAATTCAGCCAAATACTCAACCGCCTGAACAAAATAACCACGGCGTCCTGACGGTATTCCTCTCGCTATCTTATTGATTTTAATTTCCAAATCATCATGTAGCACCAAATCCATAGATTCCTCATGACATCCCATCATCCGATGCAAATCTATATGTAAATACGCACTTAACTTCGCCAACTGAGAAAAGGATAAACGCAGTTCTCCCTCCAATAATCGCTCCATCTCACTTTCACTGATCTGTAAGTGCTTTGCCAATTGTTCCTTGGAGATATTCTGTGTATCCATCGCCTTTTTTAATTCCTCCAACCAAATTTCGTTCATAGTGATCCCTCTCTTAATAACTATGAGGGAATCTTACCAAACTACATTGAACATGTAAACACCACTATGATATGCATGTACATTTTTTCACTCTTTATGTTCCTTTAACATATCAGAAAGAAAACTAACTGCCTTAAGAAAACGTTGTTGTTCCTCCTTCTTTATTTTGCGTGCTGCCTGATTCACTTTATATTCATAGTCATCATGCAAAATCATATCCTCATTGTCATATTGAGACAGTGCCATAACCTGCGGCAGATTGATATTCAAACGATGACAAATCTTTTTCATCATATCAAAATCAGGTTGTCGCTTGTCATTACAATATGCGGTCACCGTTGTACGTGCTATGTTTAATTCCTTTGCGAGCGCAGCTTGTTTTATCCCGAGTTTCTCCATTTGAAGTTTCATAATTCCACCGAATGTTATCATTATTCATACCTCCCACATTCAATGATAATTATATTGGAAATTTTTACCAATGATATCTTATGACACAGATTGTGACTTTTTATGTTTTGACACTGCCATTGGCTATGGCCAAAAAAGGGGATTAATCGTATTTTATCCTTGCTTTTATGGCAATTACATGCTGAAAAAGGCGGAAAGCGGCGAGAAAAGTCGATTTAGATGAATGGGAGATATTTAGCGCATAACGCATTAAAAAAACGGACACAAGAAGGCCCGTTTTTCATTTACACTACAACGAATCTGTTCACAATCTGTTTGCTTTATACATGATAAATACGATCGAAATATTTAGCGACAAGGGCATCATTATACTCAGGTCCGCCGTCTATATTTTGTGATTTAAATACCGGCGGAACGATACCCTGTGCTAATAAAAGTTCTGATGCGCGGCATACTGCGGCTTGTACTAGCACCGCAGTAGTGATAGCGGACATTCCGCAAATCTTGGTATCTAAGCCTTCCAATTCAATCATCGCATCACCATCTGCGACGCAATTGTCCAGTACAACATCCGCATATTCATACAGGTTTTTACCGGAGGAATGCTTAGATGTCAGTTTTTTACTGGATTCCAAAGATGTGATAACCACAACTTTCGCACCCTTTGCCTTTGCGCCGATTGCGATCTCAATCGGTAAAGGATTACGACCGGAATTGGAAATCAATACCACAACATCATGTTCACGAATATCTACCTTTTTCATGAAACTGGTACCAACACCTTCAATGCCTTCATAAGCCCCGCCTGCCGGTTCTTTGATCTGCTTAGTTGGGATAAAGCCACCGGCACGAAAGCACAGTTCACTCGCACCGGCTTGAGAATGTCCGGATCCAAATGCTTGCAGCATACCACCATTTTTCAACGCATCGGCAAATAATGCACCCGCTTTTTCTACATTCTCTTTTTGGGTTGTTTCCAACTGCTGAACCAAATCAATGACACAACGATACACTTTGTTTTCCATAGTACCCTCCTTGAATATTTTATTCTTTCATAGTTTAACATATATGAATAATTATGTCAACAGTTAATTTGTTGTAAGGAATAATTTATTCAAAGACTATTTGAAATGATGCTTCCTTTTGGTATAATTATGCTAATCAAGAGAGGGATTCATTATGTTTCTAGCTAAACTGCATACCGTCAGTAATTCACTGACACGCTCTGAGTTACAAATCGCAGATTATATTAAAAACCATATTCAAGAGATGAAAACTGTCACCTCACAGGAGTTGGCAGAAGCATTGGGAATTGGGCAATCCACTATTATACGCTTTTCCAAGAAGTTAGGTTATGCCAGTTTTCGTGAATTTTTAGCTGATTTAGCCGCAGAACAAGCACATGAAATTGTTGAAGCGGGACTTGAGGTTGAGGAAGACAGTGAGGCTACGATTAAAAAGATTGTGCTACAAAGTCAAGATATAGCGGCAATCACAGCGCAGTGCAATGAGGCGAAGGTAATCGCAAGGGCGGCGGAGTTGTTAAAAGAAGCCAAGTATACGATTCTATTTGGCATTGGCAGTTCAAATTTATTCGCAGAATACTTGGCCAATCAATTAACAAAAATGGGATTGCCCTGTTTGACTTCAAATAGTTCACATACGATTTATTCGCTTATTGATAATGCCGATGCGGGCTCAGTAGTGTTTTTGATAAGTGAATCAGGAGAGACGCGGGAAGTGTTAAAAGCCGCAAAGCTCGCTAAGCAAAAGGGGCTGGTGTTATTAGCCATGACAAGACGTATCCGCAATTCCCTATATGAATATGCGGACATCATTTTAAAAACTGTGAGTTTTGAGACAAAGACGCGTTTGAATGTGACGACGATGCGGTGTTCTCAGTTATTCTTAATTGATGCCTTGTATTTGTTGATTATGAAAAGTGATTTTGAGCATTTTAATGAAGTGATCGAGCGATCCGAACAGTTAGCGGGCATCTGTAACAAATAGTGTAAGTTATAAATCACATCATAAAGTAAAAAGGTGATAGAAATTTAATCACCTTTTGAAAATTTTATATACCCATTTTTTTGTGTCATTAAATGAGTTTTAAATAGCAATTCAAACCATGTTCATTCATCTATTTATTTCGCATAATTATTTCTTACTGATAAGAAGCGTCATGATATTCCTTTCCACTGAATAACTCTTGAAGTTCCACATCAAGGGCATTCGCTACCCGCTCAATAATTCGCAAAGACACGTTACGCTTGCCTCGTTCCATTTCACTGAGATAATTACGATGTATTTGCGCACGATTTGCGAGAGTATCCTGTGGTAATCTGCGTTCAACTCGCAACGAATGAACTCTTGCGCCAAAACGTGCTTCAATGGAAGGGTTTTTAGAATTTCCATCCTCAGCCTGACTCTCTATGGTGCTTTTCTTTGTGCCCTTATCTCCATATTCATATATCTCATTGATTTGTTTCATTATGATCTCCGCCTTTCCTATGAAAATCATATCATAATTAAGGCGAAGAAAATCACAGTGTAACCAATAGTTACAGGAGTAAAAGTTGAATTACTCAGGTCAAAAATAAACCATTGGTCACAAATTAAAAGCCTATCTTTTATGATTTACGAACCACCTACTTGCCATCATGTTCATCCATCCTCAACATATGAATTTAGCAAACATGAAACTCGACTACATTGATAAAAAAGACAAGCAACATTCAGGCTTGTCCATTGAAATCAATTCACGATACTATGAGTTCCTGCTTACCCTTCATTGGGTAGAGGAAATTGGCGGCACAAGGCAATCACTTCACGATGAATTGCCTCTAGATCGGCATCATCAGGATGCTTACACACTGTTGCGATCCAATGCGCTACCTGTTCAAATTCTTTATCTTGAAAACCGCGAGTGGTCATCGCCGCGCTGCCAAGACGTATTCCACTTGTCACAAACGGTTTTTCTTCATCAAAAGGAATGGTGTTTTTATTACAAGTGATACCAACCTCATCCAATAAACGCTCTGCCTGCTTACCACTTAAATTGACAGAATGCTTCACATCCACTAAGCACAAATGATTATCACTGCCACCGCTAACAATACGAAATCCCTCTTGTTCTAAGGTTTTCGCTAACACATGACAATTGCGGATCACCTGTCGCTGATATTCCTTGAAAGATGGTTGTAACGCCTCATAGAAACAAGCCGCCTTCGCCGCGATGATATGCATAAGTGGTCCACCTTGAATCCCGGGAAAGATATGCTTATCCAACTGTTTCGCATGCGCTTCCTTACACATAATCAAACCGCCGCGTGGGCCACGCAGGGTCTTATGCGTTGTTGTTGTCACAAAGTCACTGCAAGGGACTGGACTTGGATGCAGACCCGCCGCAACCAAACCGGCAATATGTGCCATGTCGACCATGAGATATGCCCCCACTTCATCTGCGATGGCACGGAATTTCGCAAAATCAATGATTCTAGGATATGCACTCGCACCTGCAACAATCAACTTCGGTCGACATGCCAACGCTTGTCTGCGCACATCCTCGTAGTCAATCGTCTCATCTTCACGACGAACCTCATAAGGAACAAAATGATAAATCGTACCACTGAAATTCAATGGATGGCCGTGCGTCAAGTGACCACCGGAAGTCAAACTCATGCCCAGCACAGTATCTCCCGGCTTCAATACACTCATATAAACGCCCATATTTGCCTGTGAACCGGAATGCGGCTGTACATTAACGTGTTCCGCTTGGAACAACTCCTTGGCACGAGCAATTGCCAATCGCTCTACCTCATCCACATGCTCACATCCACCATAATAGCGATGAGCGGGGTATCCTTCCGCATACTTATTTGTTAAAATACTGCCTGCCGCAGCCAAGACATCTTTCGATACATAATTCTCTGAGGCAATCAATTCAATGTTATCCCGCTGTCGCTGTGCTTCCTTTGCGATAGCTTGTGCAAGCATCTGATCCTTCATCCATCATTCACCGTTCCTTTCCTAAATAACATGAGTTCATACAAATCAATAATCACTTTCATTGGGTTCATCCGCAAGCAAGGCAATGCCGGCACTTGTACCAATGCGATCTGCCCCTGCCTTTATCATTGCCAACAGATCACCATGTGTACGCACGCCTCCTGCGGCTTTCACTTTACATGCGCCGCGAACACTTTCCTTCATCAACTTAACATCTTCAAGTTTTGCTCCTGCGCTAGAAAAACCAGTGGAAGTTTTAACAAAATCAGCCCCTGCCTCTACACAAAGTTCACATGCTCGCACAATCTGTGCTTTGCTTAACAGACAATTTTCCAAAATTACCTTTACACATCTTCCTTTTGCAGCCTGAACCACGCTTTGTATATCATGTACAACTGCATCCTCATTGCCTGCTTTCAATTCCCCGATATTCATGACCATATCAATCTCATCTGCACCATCTTTTACTGCTTGTGCGCATTCAAATGCCTTTGCCTCACTGCTCATTGCCCCTAAGGGAAATCCTACCACCGTACACACTTTAACATCACTATCGGTAAGTTCTGTTGCACATAAAGATACCCAACTGCTATTTACACATACGCTGGCAAAATGATACTTTTTCGCCTCTGCACAAAGATTGAGAATCTGATCCCGCGTCGCATCCGCCTTTAACAGCGTATGATCAATATAACGATTTAACTCCATACCTTTTCCACGCTCCTTTTTATCAGTATAACATAAATTCACTCATTCCTCATTCATTATTTTCCGCTTCATGACTGCGCAAAGCACGTATTATGGGATGACGCAACGCATTGCGGCAAATAAAATATAACATCAAGTAGCGTAGAAACGCAAGCAGTGTGAATAACAGTTTTATCTCAGTCTGAATAAATATATTTTGATATAACTGTACATATTGCACATAAGACAAGCCAGCACGAATAAACTCACCACCACCACATACATACAATAAATAAGGGCTCCATGCTCTCCCCATATGCAACATCATAATTGCAACGCTCCAAAGCAGTGCTGAAAACAGACACTCAGAGAATAATTGATACTGAATGGTGCGCAATGCCTCCTCATACTGTGGCAAAGAATTACCCATCAAACCAAGTACGAGATAAAGGATTATCATACTCAGATATAGAAAACCACCTAATAACCACGCTGTTTTCTTTAAAATCAGTGCAGTCGCTTGATCCTGTTTCGAACGCACAATGTGCTCTTTTCGTTCAGTTTGCGCCTCCATGGCCGCAAGTTCTGAATCAAACAGATCATTCATACTCCAAATACTGCGAATATTCGCTGACAACGCCAGTCTAATCCCACCATATAAAAGACTCACACATTTAAAAATAAACAACCCAATCAAGCAATATTGATAAAACACAGGTTCCCATGCCATCTCAAGCAAACCACCTACATCACGATAACAATACGCACTGATTGCCAAAAACACCCAATAAAGCAATTTACCAAGTTGATTGAAGTGCCACAACAGGCGAAATACCACACACCATGCAAGCAAAGATATAAACAGCGAAATCCCAAAATATATATAAAATGTTTGATTTTCTATGTTGAGCCGAGATACAAGATAAAGCGCCAAAGCACTATAAAAAAGCAGCGCGATGAGTTCCAACAGCACAAGAAAGCGAAGATCCGCTTTGCCTTGGCGCTGTCGTTTACGAAATTCGCGCTGATAACTACTTTGTCTTGCCATCCAATTCACCTCTGACACTTCCTGCCATGCTTCCTACATTATAGCGGAAAGCATAGCGCTTGCCAAATGGTTTTTATCGAATTAGGAATAAACAGATAGGATGGTTTAATCTCTTATTTAATATCTTATTTAATATCTTACTTATTCTCCTCCTTATCCTATTGCTTTCCCTTCTCATGAAAAGAGTATAACTCCGATGGATTGATAAATTCCGGATTGGGCTTATCAAAATAATTTCCTGCATTGGGTGACCATGCATTATGTGAATCCGCCCCAAGTCCAAAATCTTTTATCTCTGCCGGTTCCTTCAATGTATGCAAGATATCCTTTAGGATTTTTACATTCTCGCGTTTGCCCGCAATAATATAATCAAATACCGCATGAGCACCGCCATCTTCTATCTTCGCGCCCATCTCCTGATACAAGCGAATTTGCCGTTCTTCATCATCCAGATGATAAAGTGTTACCGCAGTAATATCATTGTTTGTATGTGCCTGTGACATCGGTTCCACTTTTTTTGGCTCATCTAAGGGTGGTATCAACTCATGTGCCGGAGTATCATCATTGGACTCATCATAATAGCGATCATCACTGCCATGCATCTGATGCAAAAGCTCAGCCATCAGTTCCATATGGGTTAACTCCTTCACTCCCATCTGCATAAAAAAGAAGCGAAAGTCATCATTGTGAATCATGAAACTATCACGAATATAACTCATTGCGCTTACAAGTCCCAAACGTGTTCCTTGAAAATCCCGATCCATTAACAGATAACTTTTAAAGTCAGGACGCTCTACTTGTACTTTCAACGGTAAACCTTTTTCATATGAAATCATATTATCCCTCCTATCTGCTAGTATGGCATCCATTCTTTTTCTGTATACAAATTGCTAAATATCGTGTTTATGGTTTAACAGCCAATGAGATCTAAAAAAAGACATAGAAAAAGGATGACAGGGTGATCTGCACCTTCTGTCATCCTCTTCATGTACCTACTTCTTTGCCGCGTTATCCTTTGTTTTCTGTTTGATTATGACAAAGGCGCCAAGCAATCCGCCGCAAGCCACAATCGCTGTGATATACGGCCAAATTATCGTCGCATCACCGGTATTACCCGATGCAAGGTTAGGATCTTTTACCTTGTTATCCTGTACATCCTGTTCTAGTTTATCCTGTGAAGAATCTTTTTGAACCGGAGTCAATGCGCCAAAGGCATTTTGCAAATCATTTAATGCCTGTGCGATTTCCTCTGGCGTGGATGCAGGATTCGCCAATACTGCCTTGGCATTGTTGATCGCATCCATCAAAGCATTGTAGCTGTCTTCTGTATAATCAGCCTTATTCAAGCCTTCTGCTTCTTGGATCAAATCCTCAATGTCCTTGATGATATCGCCAACAGGACGATCAGGATCACCATCATCATCACCGATGGTCATCGTCGGATGATCATCCAGTGAAATGGCTTCTTCATTGGTTCCGATAACAGCACTCAATGCGCCCGGTTCTACCGTTACGCGGAAGCGGGAATCCGCTTTGATCGTACCTAATAAGATCGTATCCTTACCATCCGCAAACAATGGATCGCTGTCAGCCACATAAATGGTCAATCTGCTTGTATCGCTGTGATAACGATATTCATGCACCTTTGTATTGGCTTCCAATTCCGACGCAAAGGTGAAAACAACGCTGTTATCACCGGTGTTGCTTGGCTCCACACTCAATGTAACTTTAATTGTGGAAACTTTCTGTATAGCAGCATCGGGCATGCTCAGCGATACATTGGCGCTACCGTCATTGTTATCGCTGATCACAATATTATCACCCGCTTCTGCTGCTTTTACTCCTGAGGGCAGCATTGCGATAAATGCGAACACTGCCACGATCATACTGATTATATATTTTTTCATGTCGTTCTCCTTTTATCGCTGCTTAATTGCCCAATGTGATTTCCGGAAGGTTCTGCGGTACCGTTTCAAACAGTGAGTCACTGACCATACGCTGTCCTTCATTTGTCAGCGCATCATCCACACGATACAGTTCTGCACGAACCTGTGTCAATGCACTGATATCACTGCCCGGAGCCAGCCAGTAAACCCATGTACCATCGGATACATCCGCAATATTGCCGGTATTCGGTACTTCGGCTAAGATAATCTGATTGACCTCATCGCCACTGCCTTTTACCATATTGCCATCCTGATCATACAGGATAACTACATTGTATGCCGGATTACCTTTATAGGTGCCGGTAAAGACGATGGAGCCTTGCTCAATCTTCTCACCCGTCGCTGTGTCATATACATAATCAGCGCTTAATTTACCGATCGCAACCGTGCCATCCTGAGTACGGCGGAAATCAACATTGTCGCCGGTAACACCCAATGCATCCAATTCACTGATTGTAATATCGCTACCTGTTGACGCTTTGACCACTATTTTCATTGCGTTTGTGTTGTAACTTGCTATATTATCAATCGGTTTTCCATCCACATGCTTGCTGAAGTGAATGGTTTCGATTGCCTTACCGCTGAAGTTACCATCGGCCACTTCAACCCAAGCGCCTTCCTCATTGCGCACATACACGGTGTAACCGCTCATTGCAGTGCCGCTGTTGACCGTATACTTGAAGCCTGTGATCGTATGATAACGATTAAACTCCACGATAATTGCCGCATCGCCATTCACCGTAGCGCTGTAGGATGTCGTCACATCATTATCGAATGCTTTCATAATCGGTGCTTCTACTTCCGGTCCACATGGATCATTATCGTCGCCATTGCCTGCATCCGGAAGATCTTTCGCTTCCAAGTTTTCTGTCTTAACACTCCAGAAAGACTTGTCAATGCTTCCATCATGCTCGATCTTGATCGGATCCAGCACTTTCGCCGCAGAACGATTCAAATACTTATCAATCACATAAACCTCATACGTCACAACACGATTGTTCATCGTTGTGATATGATCCGCAAACGTATCAGTTGTTGTAAAGCCGGCAACCTCTTTTTCTACATCACCATTGGATGTGATGCAGCGAACAATTTCATATCCCAATACATCAGATGCCGGGATTGTGCTTTCCAAGTGGAAATCTACTTGGTTGGCATTGTTCGCATTGACAGTTGCACTTGTCGCAGTGCCAACACCTTGTGTTGTACCATCTGTATTCAGGGAACTGCCGCTGTTCTCTTTGCGGTATACGCGAGCTTCATCATTCACATAATAGATTGCTCTTGTCTCTTTGTCAAATTGACTTGCATATGCTCTTGTACCTTCATCCGGTGTCATACCCCAGCGTTCAAAGAACTCCAACAGATCTTTCTGTGCAGACGCACACGCCAAACGCATCAACTGCTGATCGCTGTCACCACTCAAAGTCAACGCGATTCCACCCGGAGCCGGTGCTTTGGATGGTGTTCTTGAATAGGTATCCACACGAGCAAAGAACAGATTTGCCAATTGATCGCTTGGATCACTGTAAGTCTTATAGTTGTAGCCATTGTCATAAGCCAAATGCAACTGCCAGTACAGACCCAACTGAGTAAACACATTGGTTGCACGTCCTTTTGTATTAGAAGTTACCTTCTCATATACCTTCGGATATTGTAAACGCACACTGTCATTGGTTTCTTTTGCCTGTGCCAATACGGCAAAGTAGTTGTTCGTAATTTCAGCTACCGCATAACTTCCTTGGTTGATGCAATGTCCGATCTCATGGGCAATACCCCAGCCGAAATAACGTCCGGAAACATATTTGCCATCCACATCGCTAATCGGTGTACTTGTCATCATTCCAGTTGTAGAACCCCATTCGATACCGATATGGTTTCCGGATGCATACATGAAGGCCCCTGCGAACATCCGCTGATAACGTATGTTCTGATGGCCCAACGGGATCTTATCCACAGCGGCGGTATTGTTGTTATTCAAACCTTTATGCTGATAGAAGAGATACATCATATCTTCCATCGCATTCATGGAGTTTAATACGCGCTGTGCACGATCATCGACGCTGCCACTTCCACTGCCCGCTACTACCTGCTGAGCCGGAATTGAGAACATCATCGTATCCAACAGAATATCCGTAGCACCTAAGATACAGTTTGTATTATCGAATGCAAATTGAACAGATTTCAAATCAGAGTTCATGTGCATTTGATTGTGTGTTGTCTGAATATTTGCAACATATGCATCCAATTCATTCAGATAAGCTTTGATTCGATTTAATTTCTCGCTGTCATCACTTACCTTGTACAGATCCAAGATCGGTACTTCCACACCACCATTGACACGTACTGCATACTGCGTCACTTCATTTTGTTTGCCGGTATACTGTACATAAAGTGCACCGCCACCTTCGACGTTGATAGATTGAAGTGATGGAACCGTGATATCATTACGTCCGATCTTCAATGTGCCAAGGCTTCTGAAGAATGAACCGGCCTCCGCATGATACTGTGTCGCAACCAGTTGCAGGTTTGTACTTTCACCGGTTTTCTTGGTGCTGTGTCCAACATAAACGGTAATGGTTTCACCGGCTGCGGCTGTGACACCAAGAGGCTGCCATGCATTCAAGCCACCGAATCCACGGCCAACATCATTGGTTGTAATGGAATTGTGAACACGAATCGGATCGCTTAACTCAGAATTCAAAATATCTTCGGCTGTCTTTAATTCACGCTCTAAACTTTCCTTATCCGGATGATATTCATCACTTAAAGGATCTTTGGTGTTCAAACGAGTACGCAATTCATCAATTGTTTTCTGCGTTACATCACTGCGTAATACAGAGTGCAGATCATCTTCATACAGTGCCATGATATCATCTTCGATGGAATCATAGAAGTAGAAGTTAACTTCAGAAATCGTTACGATATTGCTGGCAACGCTGCGCGCAACACCAAACTGTAATTTCTGAGCTTTGATCTTCTCTGTGAAATGAACCATGTAATAGATTCTTCCCTGCGCATCACGACGCTGTTGGAATGACATCTTATTCTGCGGAATTTCACTCGTCACGCCGTTTTCATCCCAAATACGAACTCTGATATATGCATAACTCGGGGATTCTACCTGAACCTCTTGGAATGCGAACATTTGCATGTCATATGCTTGATCAAATTCAAATGTCACACCATTGTCATTCAACGGATTGAATCCGCCGGAATCCCAAGAACCTAAATAATAATGAGATACCGGGTTGTTATCAACCATACCCCAACCAGTGCCATTGGCAGTGTCTAAGGTACTGTCTCGCATACTTCCCTTTTTGAAGGTAACACTCTTAATGTGCTCACTGACTTTGCCATCAATCACACGATTTAACTGTTTATACTTTGGCATCGTTGCCGGAGTGATATCCGTTGTTTCTGCTTTTGACGTCAAGGATGGGCCACTTTCACCCAATTCATTGACACCTACTACATAAACAAGATATGCCGTATGATCTTTCAGATCACGAATGGTATAACTGTTTGTTCTGATATTCGCAATCTTAATAAAGTCGCTTGCGCCCTCTTCTTTATAGAATAAGTGATAGTAATCAGTATCTTCCATATCCTTCCAACTAACTGCGATGGAACGATACTTACCGGTTGCTTTTACATTATCCGGCTTGTCCGGTTTCTTCGTTGCCTTTGGTGCTGCCGTTACCTCCTGAGAGTAACCACTGCGCCAAGTTCCGTTTACCGACTGAACTTTCACTTTATAAATCTCACCATTTTCCAAATCGTCGTTATTGAAGCGAGAAACGATAGTCATTGGTCCCTTTGTGCTGACAACTTCTTGCACACCGTCTTTTTCGATCATCACTTCATAACCGGTCACATTCAACTGTGGATTCCAAGTTACCGTAAATTGTTTCGACTTGTTCTCCACTGCCAAATTATCCGGAATGTTCATTTGCGGCTCGGGAATGCGATCAGCCATATCATTGAGGAATTTCACACGGGAGATTTCAGCCAAATTGTTATTTTTGGTCTCCATGATCTTCAGCGTTACTTTCTTGATCGCAATTTGATCACCAAAGTCTATGCAGATATTACCGGTTCCTTCTTGTAGCACATTGACACCACGTGCTTCCAATAAGAAATGAACACCGTCACCAAATGGTGCGTTTACTGTTTTTTCAACACCGTTCTCTTCATAAACGATAGTTACCAGCGCTTTGGAAATGGCATTGTCATTCGCTGCGCCAATCACCATACCGCGGCTTGGGAAGTTCGCACTGTCCTGGAATGCAAATTCCACAGATACCGGCGTCGCATCTGAAATCGGCTGGCCGTCATTGCGGGATAATTTGATGACTTCCTCTGATTTGGAGAGATTGTCAATATCACCATCTACCTTTGTATCCGCATCACTTGTGGTTGCCAATACCGATGCCGGCACACTTTCGACTACAGAGGATTTTGTATTCTCCTCTACCTGATAGCCTTTTGCAAAATACTCCAGATCCATCAAGTCGATATCGCCATCACGATCCAAATCAACCATTGGAGCACTACCGGTACCTTCCAATGCATCAATCATTGCATCCTTATCCGCGTCATTGACCGCTGCATCTGCGTTGACATCACCGATCAGCAATACACCGGGATGAACATCATCCCCATAAGTATAGCCTGCGATCATGCTGGTAGAAAGTTTTACCGTATAGGCCCATTCCGCTACTTGTAACTCCTGTGTATAGGTAGCGAATCCGGGTGCGCTGACAATTAAGGTATACTTACCCGGCGCAAGACCTTCAAAGGTTACCCCTTCATGGTACATTTCCTGTACGCCTGCTTTTAATGTCATCACTTTGCTGGGCTGAGAACTTAAAGCAATCGTAAAGTCTGTATCCTTGGCCAACGGCAGGGATGGCATAATGTTTACATCTACCTGTCCGCTGTTGGTGATACGCGGCTTAACATCACTTGTTTCACTCTCAGGCGCATCGCTGCTTGGATCGCTGCTTACACCAGAATCGCCATTTGTCGCTTCATCTGATAATTCATCGCCAGCAGGCGTATCCTTCTCTGCGCTTGTTTCATCATTTGATGGGGTGTTCTTTTCCTCATCTGTTGTTTCACCGTCTGCTTCACCGCTTGGATCTTCCGCAGTTTGTTCGCTGTTATCCTGTGTAGCATCCGGTATCTCCTGCGTGCTTGTTTCCGGATTGCTTTCCGCTTTTAAGGCGATCGCAAAATCTCCGGTATTTGCCACCATCAAAAGGGCAACTACAAGCATGCATGAAACAAATCGTCTGATTACTTTCATGAGTTTCTCCTTTCTTTCTATCCGATCATTTGTTGGACACTTATTTCGTTGGATCCAGCGCTGTCTCTTACCACAATAGAAACATCCTGATTGCATGATTTTTTCATCCAAACAAGATCCTGAAATTTGTGCGCAAAAAAAGATCGGCATTTTTTACGCTCACACTGAGTATATCATAATAGGATCCGTTTCTTCAATCCCTTTTTTGCCTTTTTCACCCCTTTTTTCGTTTCGTAAAGTGAAAAAGTAAGTTCCACATCAAAGGTGTATCAGTGGAAATCACTCTTACACCTATTTCCACTTCTTTTCAGTTGACTTTACTCTTACA
>JAAWON010000072.1 GCA_022799495.1 Erysipelotrichaceae bacterium
TGCACAATGATTCCAAGCGATCCAAATGATCCCGATGATCAAGATGACAGCGATCCAAGCGGAAAACCAAATGGCGAAGTACAAGGCAGTTACTACCCGGGCGATAACGTAGGTGGTGCACTGACCGGGGATACAAGCAACTCACTACTCTATATGGGCATTGGATGCGGATCTATTGGTATTTTATTCTTCCTATTATACAAGCATAAAAAAGAAGAAAACTGAAAGATACATTTTAATATCTAAAAGTGGATAAAAGCAGACTTATATAGACAAGGATTTAACATCAAAATCCTTGTTTTTTTCTATCCCAAAACATATATTTTAATATCATTTCTTCTTATCTCATAAAGTCTACCATTTGAGACGCTAGTGAGAAAGGATGAAACAGATGATGTGGAAGAAATTATTGTTTGCCTTGATGGCATTGATTGGAACTGTTTCCGGAGTATATGCATATTACAATGTTAAAATGGAAGCAGCTACCTCAATAGGAGGAAAGGTGCATGGTAAGTTTGGAGCACCTGGAATAGGCGATCGTGTTTATTTGGGAACAAAGAGTAACCTAGGAACAAATGTAGGATGGGTTTTAGTCGCAGATTATAGTTTTAATAACTCTTATTTGGCTTTTTCAACTTCATCCATTGGTCGTACCACATTATACAGTTCTGTGTCTGATATACCAACTGTTTGCCATCAAATTGACCCTGCCAAAACCGCATTGTGGAAAAACTTCGATACTTTCAATGGAAGATTAAGTTCTAATACACAAGATATGAAGGTTGTAGCAGAGCGAAGCGCACAGTGGTATAAAAGTTTTGCTCAATCTTCTGCCCTGCAAAATTTTATGAATAATGCTAATTATGGATTGCCTGCTTTACAAAATATGAATGTCGGTGTATATGATCCGGGTTCAACGATTGCGAGTAGCTATCGTAATCAGGCAAGCCTAGTTGTCATTTTACGCAATAACTTTGTTCATTCAGGATATGGGATTTCAAATGCGGGAGGAACTTTCACTGGAAGCAAGGTTGCCTTTCCTTATACCGGCCAAGTAGAACTGGCAAATAGCGCAATGTTTGGCGCCGGTGTGCCAAATGCAGCGCTTGCGGCACATACACCAGTCCCTTCCGGTGCGTACAGTTTAAATGTGGATGGCAAACAGTATTCCACGTTTGTCGGCAATTTCTGGTCTGGAGTTTTCCTTGAACAAGCGAAGTTTGACACGCAGCGAAATTTCTTTACCTATGATGGACCAAACGGGAGTGGAGGAAATGCGGTAGGAACGCATAATCTAGGCAGTTATCAAAATCCGGTGTTGGGATATACAGCGGATATACAAGGCGCAATCGAATTAAATAAATCAATCATAAATCAAAAGGTTTTATTTTCAATGTCAATGCCGACCACAACCGGTAGTGGTTTTGTGGAAGTTGAATCCGCGGTCGCCGGATTTGGCCGGTATCAAACGGACGAAAATATGAAAATGCGTCTTGTTGATCCTGGAATGTGGGTAAGATTTGAAGATATCTTTTATAATAATGAAAGCATTTATACGAAACAGAAATTGTCAAAAGGCAGTACAGCGAAAGTAGAAAAAGATGCATCCATTCAATTAAAGGTGGATGGAAACAGCGGTTCCAATAGTTATGGAATAAACACGATATCGGCTTTCATTTCAACGCCAAGCGGAAAAATGCTGTATATGCCTTTGGGAGACACAGGATCTACCTATTATACTTTAGATTTGAAGTCACTGGGTTTAGAAATAGGTACGTATTCGGTAAAAGTAGTAAATGAAAATTACAGTGACACAGAAGTAACACCGGCCAATTGTTCTGAATTCTCTGATTCATTCCAGTTTGAAGTGGTAGACCCATTGACAATTACGTATCAAGGAACGCAACAGACATATACCTTTAATCAAAATGTGAATAAAGGAAATACAGTGGGAACAGTGACTTTTAAAGATGGTGTCAAGCCTTATCATGTCGTATTTGATACCAGCGAAGGCCAGGATTATCAGAATTTCTCGTTTTCCTCGGACCAAAATATCACAGGTTCTTCGGTATCGGTTATCGTGAATCAAAATGCACCCAAAACAACAGGTCAATCTTTAAATGCCGGAACTTATAAATTTTGTATCATAGGATACGATTTATATGATATGCCTAGTCCCGCAGAAATAGGAAAATCAAAAGTATGCGCGGAATTAACAGTGGATAAGGCAAATTTGAGTGTTGCCTTTGATGATCCAAGTACAACAAAGAAAAGCGTGGCTGAAGCAGCCACACCATGGAATGAAATCGCAAAAGCAACACCGGATGCAGGAGTGAAAATTACCTATACGAAAATAGGAGGAGATATTGGGCTTATTGATATCGATCCAGATACAGGTCAAATCACCTATACCGGAAATGTTGCCTTTGGTAAAGTGAAAATAAGAGCCACTGCCGATGATGATCCCACCACAGGTAATGATAATTACGAGTCTGCAACGGCGGATAAAGAAATCATCATTGCCCAAGACATAGAAGGCGTGGTAACACCGGATACTAATTCCAGTGATCCTAATATCCCTACTTTCACCGCAACCGATACCAACGTACAAACAGGAGGAACCATTGGAAAAGTACAGGGAACACAAGGAACACCGGATAATCTAAAGAGTGGAACGATCACCTATACGTATGGCTTGAAGAGTGATGGAGATGGCAACTTGTTCAGCGTGAATGCAGTCACAGGAGAAATCAAGAGTAATGCAGATCTATCGACAGGTGTTTATAACATCACAGTGACAATCACAGATAAATGGAATCCAAAGCCAAAGGATATCCCGGTAACGATCAATGTCGGAGTAGCAGCGGCAGAGGAATTAAAGTTCTATTCTGATAGAAATGCAATCACAGTAATCAATCAAAAGAAAGTGAAGTATACAGATAAGAATGTATTTGTCTTTGCGACAGTGAAAGGCAGTACGAATACAAATACTGTGAAGTACAAGATAAAGGATGGAAGTAATACAGTCATCACAGTGAATGAGATCAGTGGAGTAGTGACGATTAAAGGAGTAGGGACAGTAACGATTGTCGCAGAGAAAGAGGGGGTAAGTGGACAAGCGAAGGCAAGTACAGAATTGGAGTTCATTGTAGAGGCATCTGAACAAGAGGATTTCATCTATACAACAGATAGCACCTTAAGCACAGAGCGACCGAAAAAAGGAGATAAGTAT
>JAAWON010000073.1 GCA_022799495.1 Erysipelotrichaceae bacterium
TTGAGTTGGCAGTGATGCATTTAAGATATGAATGGTTCCATCTGGATCAACTTTGATCACATCCGTAGGACATCCATCCTTTAGTTTATAGGTCACTGTGCTTCCGGTTGGATTGCCTGTCGTATAGACATTGAAAGTTTTGTTTGGCGCATAGGTTTCCTTTAAGGTATTATACTTCTCTCCTGTTTTCGGTCGCTCGGTGCTTAAGGTAGAATCCGTTGTATAGATGAGCTCTTGCGCTCCTGCCTCCACAGTGAACTCCAATTCTGCGCTTGCATCTGCCTGTCCACTTGCGCCCTTTTTCTCTGCGACAATAGTTACTGTGCCAGTCCCTTTGATTGTTACTACGCCACTATTGGGATTGATTGTGATCACATTTGTACTGCCATCCTTGATCTTATATGTGACCGGGTTTTGGTTTGTACTTCCTTTCACTGTCGCATAGACACTGACATTGGTATCTGTAAAGTTCACTGTCTTTTGATTAATCACTGTATTAGAGGTGCTGTTCTCATAGAACTTCAATTCCTCTGCCTTGGAAACTCCCACATTCACTGTTACCTCAACGTCTTTGCTTGTCCACTTATCACTCACTGTGATTGTAAACTTATAGGTTCCTACTGCCAAATTCGCATTGCTGGTAATCTCCCCGGAACTTGCGTTTACATTGAAATAACTTCCATTGCCACCGTTTTTAATCGCATAGGTGTATGTGGTTATTGATCCACCAATTGTATCAGGCGTTCCTAAGATACCTTTTATTTCACCGATTCTACCGCCCACTTTCACATTGGCATCACTTGCTTGGAAAGTCGGCGTATCAGGATCACTTGAGGCACTATCCGGGGTAACAACACCATCCACTTCTCTGGCTATTACGATTTCTTTTTCTGTATACTTTTCTTCGTAATTATCGTTACCGCTATCCGGATCATCATCAATCGTCGCTCGTATCGTTACCTTACCATAAGCATCATTTCCTTTATAAGTAATCTGCCCGCTATCCTTGTCAATATCAATTATGCCGATATCACCTCCAGTAATACTGTAAGTGATTTTGGTTCCATGCGTTGGTTTTCCTGTTGCGCCTTCTGTCCATGGTGTTGACGCTTCTTCGATTGACTTTTTCGTTGTATCCTTTTGATTAAATTCAATTTCCAAATCTGTCTTTTGTACAACGAAACTTGCGCATACTTTTGTTTTATTTTCTATTTGAGTTGTTGGATAACCGTTCGCATCTGTGGATGTGATACAGAATTGATAAGTACCTGCTTTCAATCCTCCATTATCTAAATCCGGACCGCCGGCTTTCACTTTTACATTCAAGGATGATGCAGAAGATGCATTGTTGGAATCCAAGCCATCAATTTCAAGATTTTGATAGGTATTGTCACCATTACTTTCAATAGTATAAGTAATTGGTGTTACACCGGTGGGATTCAAAGTGATTTTACCAATCGTATCACCGACATTTACATTCTTTGAATATTCGTAATCCCCTTTGGTCGCACCTGCTTGTGGTGTCTTCGTATATTGTATTTCATGGGGTGTGACAATTTCCAAATCTAATGTATTTGATATTAAGGAACTATCAGCCGGTTCGCCGGAATTACTGAAAGTTTCATTTACAACAGCGATTTTATATTTACCCAAAGGCATCCCCTTTGTATCAAATTCATATAACTGTACACCGCTTTGTGTCGTCTTTAATGGTTTATAATACTTGAATGCGTTATTATGGAATACCAATACTGATATCGTATGTGCATTGCCATCGGCTCCAGTGCCCGCATTGGCATCCACTTTGAGTTGGACTTTACCATCCAATACAACTTTAGAAATCCGTTCCTGTTTATCATTTTGAATTTCTTTTAAATCTGCGCGCATGGAACTGTTATATAAGCGTGCTTTCATTGCATCCCAATTGGTCGTCGCAGCCCAAAGTGACGAAGAACTGGCCAAGTTTTTTTCTTCCACTGTTGCTAAACCACCTGATGAAGCACCCGTCGATAATGCAAAGACGATATCTTTTGTTTTAATGAACGCCGCAGGGCGAACAGCTGCAGAAGCTGTAGCACCATTATCATAATGGATAACATTTCCATTTGCATCAATCGCATTCCAACCATTATAAGCAGGATTCGTGAATAAATTGGTATGATCTGCATTTGAATTGTTAAAACCACGATGGACCCAATAGGGAATTGAGAATGCTAAATCACCTTGAGAAAGTCGATTTGCCCAGCCATTTGAATTAACCTGAAATGGTACAGTCAAACTTTTCCCTTTTTCCCCCATTTTTAAGTATAATTTATCACTCATATATGGCTCCGAACCAACCACCGTTCCATAAGCTCCGCTGTAAACTTCACGCATCGGGCCAAGATCAATCGACTCCAGCAATTGAACGCCACGGCCTACATTACAACCCGCAATCGCTGCGGCAATATTGCTTTCCGAATAAGGAAGATAATGATAGCCAGAGCCTATATTTGCGTAGATTGGGAATAACTGCCCGTTCGTTGCCGTCACTGTGGCGATTGGCGCAGTAGCCAAGGAATACCAAGCCGTCAGCGGTGTACCCATTGTAGGCGTGCCATCGCTAGCGTTATATAGATTTGGCGGTAAACCAACAATATTGATATCATTCTTGACATCACCGGAAATATAATCGGTATAATTGTTGTCTAAATAAATCAACTGCATCGCAAGATTATCGGTTAATGAAATTTTGTCGCCCTTCTTCATTCCGATCTGCGGTCCTGAAATCCCGGCTGGCGCTTGATTGATTCTACCGGTCAGCGCTCCCCCTGCCCGATATCCGCCTGCCGCTTCCATCTGAAGCACATAATAGCCGCACACAACGGAAGAAACACTAAGTAGTGTAACGAACAACACAATTAGTTTTTTCCACATACTCCTCATCCTTTCTTCTTCGTGTCTCAAATCGTACACCTTAAGAAATAGTGATTGAGGATACTAAAATATACGTTTCAGAATAGAAAAAACAAGGATTTCCTAATTGAAATCCTTGTCTATATAGGTGTA
>JAAWON010000020.1 GCA_022799495.1 Erysipelotrichaceae bacterium
TGATACCAATCCAAGTGGAAAACCAAATGGCGAAGTACAAGGCAGTTACTACCCGGGCGATAACGTAGGTGGTGCACTGACCGGGGATACCAGCAATCCACTACTCTATATGGGCATCGGCTTAAGTTCCCTTGGTATTCTATGTTTCCTAGTATTCAAAGCCAATCAAGATAAACAGAATCAATGATGATACGGATGATCCTATCGCAATCAAAAAGCATGGAGTTTATTGTCCATGCTTTTCTACTATATAATATAAGAAGTTGCGATTTAGCGATACAGATGAATCAGTCCCTCTTCATTCAACCGACAGAATACTTGCACGAGAATAGGCGTTAGAAAGATGCCCAAAAAGCCAAACAGGCGCACACCGAAAAACATACAAGCCAACATAATCAATGGATGTACACCCAATTGCTTACCGACGATTTTAGGCTCGATGATTTGACGGATGAAATTGATGATCAGATGCATGATGAATAAACCCAGTGCTAACTTTGCCTTACTGTGAAATAAACTAACCGCAATCCATGGAAATAGAATAGTCCCGGTTCCTAAAATCGGAAAGATATCGAAGAAGGAAATCAGAAAGGCAATCACAATGGCATGTTCCACCCGTAAATAGGAAAGACCCAATGAAAGTTCCAAAAAGGTAATCAGCATCAATTTTCCATAAGCATAGAAGTAATGCAGAATCGTGTCAGTAATAATCGTGCGTAATTGATAAAAATGAGCACGTTGATGTACCGGAACCTGCCGCATGATGAACTTGGAAATAAGCGGAAAATCCAAAGTGAAAAAGATGGAGGACAACAGCGTAATAAAAAAGGAGATGAGTATCCCGGGTAAAGATGCAGCAATATCTTTTACCATCACAAATAAGGAGGCGCTGCCGGAGATGGTAAAGGAGCGCAGAGTTTGCGAAAGCTGATCATACACCTGATCCCAATCAATCAAGGAATTAGGAAAAACACTTGCCATCCAATTCTGAATCGCATGATACCCCTGATCTAACATCGGTACAATCTGTGTTTCATATAAGGAAGGGAAATGAACGACAAAGCCGGATAAAAAATGAAAACAGCGAATAGTAAGCATCGTAAGTGCTGTACCAATGGTTCCATAGAATAAGATCAAAAACAGAAGCGCAATCATTTTTTGTGGTAGATGCAAATGCCGCTTGCTATACTTAATCAAAGGCCGCAGAGAAAAAGCAATGAGAAAGCCGAGCACAAAAGGCAATAATTCATATAATAAATAACGAAAAAAATAATACAGCGTAAATATAATCAATCCCCAATACAGGATGTGAATTAACACCGCACGCTCCCGCTCTGTATTCATAACTTCACCTTACTTCGCTACTTTACTATATGCTTACGACTGCTTTTATATGGCATGCTTCACACTATTCCATATTCTTATCACGACATATTAGTTTGATTATGCAGCTTATACCCTCATCAGTTTCCTAAATCCATGCGATACAGCCGCATGAGTCACCATTCTAAGCGATTCGCAAACCATACGCAAACTTACTACCTTTGAAAAAATAATGAAGTATCTTATTTACTGAATAATCCATAAAAATACCAAATAAGGACAATTAAATACTTTTCTATCTGCATTTCTTTGAAAACGCTTGCATATATTGGGAAATGCATTACAATATAGATAAGAAAATCCTGCAAGGAGGTGCGCATATGAAAGCGATTCATGATGCTTTAGATAGAGGCATTGCGGCAATGCGCATTTGCGCAGGTTTTAAGTTGGAAGAAAAATGGAGGTAATGTATTGAACATTGCGTCCGTTTTTTTCTAATTGCGTTATTGATCAGATCGGAGGTAAACAACATGGATCAAACAGAGATCAAGGTATTTTGGGATGCCTGTGCCAACGGTGATTTCACTACCGTATGTGCAGAGGTGAAAAAGGGTGTGGATGTGAATTATCAAAACGGCGATGGCAGAACGGCACTGATGCGCAGTGCGAAACGTGACTACAAGGATATTGTGCGTTTTTTAATCGACCATGGTGCTGAGGTAAATATCGAGGATCATAAGGGTAAAACCGCGATTATGGGGGCTGCGAAAAAGGGCAATAAAACGATCTGTAAGAAGCTGATAGAGGCCGGCGCAGATGTCAATAAGAAGGATGATCGTGGCAGAACAGCTTTGATGCGTGCGGCATTCTTAGGCCGTGATCGCTGTGTAGAGGTGCTGCTTGATGCCGATGCAGATATCAACGCTCAGGATGAAACAGGAAGAAGTGCCCTCATGGAGGCATGCATCGCATTCAAAAAAGATGTGATTCGCATTCTGTTGGAGCGCGGTGCTGATGTGAATTTATGCGATAATAATGGTTGTACGGCTTTGATGCGTGCGGCTTATGGAGGCTATGCCGGATTGGTAGAGGAACTCATTGCCAACGGCGCAGATAAAGAACAACTTGATAAGGAAGGGCGCAAAGCCATCCACTATGTCCGTGGTGAGTGCCTGGATCAGTTGAAGCCGATCTTAAAGTAGGGTCATTTTATGAGAGACTATTTAGCCCATGAGGTGCGTAATGTTGCCGTGCTTGGACATAGCGGCGCAGGTAAAACCGCAGTTTTGGAGAGTATGTTGTTTTTCACCAAGGCAAGTGAACGCTTTGGTCGCACCAGTGAAGGAAGTTCGCTGATTGATTATGATCCGGAAGAAATTCGCAGAGGGATTTCCGTATATACTGCGATCGTGCCGATTGAATGGAAGGAATGCAAGATCAATTTCCTCGATACGCCGGGATATGCGGATTTTACCGGTGAAAAAGAAGCGGCCTTGGCGGCCAGTGATAATGCGTTGATTATTGTAGGCGCAAAAGAAGGGATTCAAAGCGGCACGATCCGTGCTTGTGAAGAGGCCCAAAGCCGTAAGCTGCCAACCATTTTCTTTGTAAATAAAACCGATGAAGAACATGCATCGTTTGACAATGCTTATCAACAACTGCGTGATACATTTGGCAAGAGTGTAATTCCTTTTGAAGTACCGATTCTTGAGAATGGTGAGGTCATCGGTTCTGTCAATATTTTACGTGATAAGGCATGGTATTTTAAGGGCGAGAAAGCAAATCCCAATCAGGCCCAGCCGGTTCCTGATGATATGCTGGATCTCGTAAAGGGATATAAGGATCAAATTGCCGAAGCCGTTGCGATGGGCGATGATGATTTGATGGAGAAATTCTTTAATGGCGAAGAATTTAGTGAAGCCGAATTGACAAAAGGCGTGCGTTTAGGTGTGCGCAGTGGTGAAATTTGCCCGGTGTTCAGTGGTTCAGCGAATCTCACAGTCGGTATTGAACGACTCATGGACTTGATTATCAAGTATTTCCCTGCTTATGGAGAGGCAGGCAGTTATTTGGCAATGGAGGGTGCGGGTAGTGAGCCGATTATGCTGGAGACAAATGAAAAGGAGAAATTCAGTGCTCAGGTGTTTAAAACGATCGTGGATCCCTTTGTGGGGCGAATTTCCTATTTGAAGGTTTTATCAGGTGTACTGAGTGCTGATTCCATGGTCTATAATACGCAAAAAGATAAGCAGGAGAAGATATCGCAGATCTTTATTGTCAAAGGAAAACATCAGACCGCTGTTGGTAAGTTATTCACCGGTGATATTGGGGCGGTTGTAAAATTACAGGTGACACAGACAAATGATACACTATGTGAGAAAGGGTCTGCTTATCGAGTGGAACCGATTGTATTCTCTCAACCGATGTTGGGAATGGCGGTATTTCCAAAAACCAAGAATGATGAGGATAAATTAAGTAACGCCTTGGCCCGAATCTGTGAGGAAGATGCGACGCTGCGTTTGGAAAACAATCAGGAAACAAAACAGACGGTATTATATGGTGTTGGCGATCAGCACTTGGAGGTTGCGTTAAATAAACTGAAAACCCGCTATAAGGTGGAAGTAACGCTGAAAACACCAAAGGTAGCGTATCGTGAGACAATTCGAGCGACGATCATTGGTGAAGGTCGTCATAAAAAACAAACCGGCGGGCATGGTCAGTTTGGTCATGTATTTGTGGAGTTCGCGCCCAATCCGGAAGAAACGGAAATGGTATTTGCGGAAAAGGTATTCGGTGGAGCAATTCCCAAGGGTTATTTCCCGGCTGTGGAGAGTGGTCTAAGAGAATGCATGGAGAAGGGAATACTTGCCGGCTATAAGGTTGTCAATGTCAAAGCAACCTTATTGGATGGCAAATATCATGATGTGGATTCTAGTGAAATGGCATTTAAGTTGGCGGCACATTTGGCTTATAAGGATGCGATGCCTAAGGCCAAAGCAGTATTATTGGAGCCGATTGTTGATGTTCAGGTAAAAGTACCTGATGAATTTACCGGCGATATTCTCGGTGACTTTAATAAGCGCAGAGGCGCAATCATGGGAATGGATCTGAAGGATGGCTATCAAATGGTCAATGCGCAGGTTCCTTTAGCGGAAATGCAGAATTATGCGATTGAATTGCGGGCGATGACAAAAGGCAGAGGCACTTATACACAGGTGTTTGAGCGCTATGACCCGGTTCCGCAAAGTTTGAGTGAGCGTTTAATTCAGCGGCTGAAGGAGGAGAATGAGGCTTAAAGGAAGTTACTGGTTAGAATAAATTTTGCAAGGCCTTGATCATGAGATCAGGGTCTTTATTTCTCTAACTAGCGAATGATGAAATGAGGTATACCATGACTAACAATGAATTACATTGTATAAGCATATATTGTAAAACATTGAAAGCGTCGAAACAGAAAAAGATTTCATGATACGGACCTTAAATGTAGAAAAAGCGGTTTTACTACTTACCGCTTCTTCGCTTATATTCAGGGTTTACACAAAACATGAAAAACTCTCATTTCTATACATAATAAGTACTCTCAAGTATTGAATGATTTTCTCCAATATCATATGTATTTAATCATACGACTAAGTTTATCTTTTTGATTTTGACGTTTTTACATTCTTTTACACGCTATTTTGATTTAGATCGTATGAGATAACTTTTCACTTTTTTGTCTGTATAGAGGATCTAAAATATTGTTGTAATTCTTTATTGGTACAATATATATAACACCCTTTCAACCCTCTAGTCATTAATGTTTTGTATGTGTTTTTAATAATCAAACTAGAAATTTCTTGTGCTTTTAATTCCCCCTCTAACTTTGCTATTTTTCTTATTCCTCGTAGTGAGCAATCTGTTTTGGCTCTTTTCGTATAATCGGTAGTAACATGTTCGTCTTTAAATATTAAGTCATCTCCTATTATTACACCTACATAGTCAAATTCCAAACCTTGACAAGTATGTATACAGCCAACTTCGTTTACAGAAGAAGCATCTATTGCCCATGTGTTTGTTTTGCCTAGATTCCAACTCATTGCAAAATTATGTTCTGGGATTGTTATATCGAATACTTCTGAGTTGTTTCTATCTGCTTTGAACCAATTCCAGCAATATCCTGCAACTAATCTAGATTTATTATTTCTTTTATTTTTTTGTTGTATTGCGTGCCTCAATGAATTTGGATCATCAAATATTTTAAACTCATATTTATAATCAAAATCATAGTTAGCAGTATTTTTTATTTCTAAAATATTGTCAAGCCAAGCCAAATAGCCATCTGAGCCATCACAGCGAAATTGACTTTTCAATTCCATTTTATATATTCCGGCATTTAGTTCATTTGCATATTGTTCTATCATAGCAATTGATCCAATATCCTTTAATGTAACCCTTTGGTTTTCATCAATGAAAAATATTGAAAATTTGCTGGCATTAATTATTTCTTTTATTTGATTGTCTCCTGAGTTCATATATAAGCCTGATTTTTCATTTAACCTGTGTGCTTCATCAACGATTAAGACATCGTATTCGTTAATTTGCGTTTCCACAAAACATCCCGAACTTTTAAACAATGCATTCAATTTGCTTAATTTATCAATCTTAAGTTTGGCTTTTATCACTTCTCTAGGCGCTCTGTTCTTAGATACATAAAAGGTACTAAAATTTCTATTTAAAAACTGTTTTAATAAGTTTAAGGCAATAACAGACTTACCTGTTCCCGGTCCTCCTTCAACTATTAATACATTTTTTTGCTGATTAAGAATTGTGTTCATTCCAAAACTTAACGCCTTTTCATAAATTAGTTTTTGATCATCAATTAAAACAAATTCCTTATTTCCTTTTAATATATTTGAAAATGCATCTTGTAACATTTTTGATGGTCTAATTTTGCCATTTTCTATTTTATATATTCCTTCTTTATCATCTCCTGTGATAATATATTTTTTTATAAAAGATCTTAATTTTACAAAATCTTTACTGCCAAAAACTGGTGCTTCTTTAATATAAATTTGATATTGCTCACTATTGATTGAATCATCTTCATGAATATCGTAATTATGCAAAAAGGCACATGGATGAATTTTTATATTCTCTTCATACACTGTTTGGTTATAACTGTTAATCAAACTAGCATAACTCCATGCCTGATATGATGGATGAGTCACTTCTCTAACAGCACCTCCAACATATGTCTCGACAATTGCATCTTTGTCATAAACAGCATTACATGTTTCCCATTGTTTAAGTTCCACAATAATAATTGAATTATTTTTATTTTTATCATATCCAGATAATATAAAATCAATTCTTTTTGAGGTATGAGGTATATTATATTCAATCGCTACTCCTGCATTTGCTGGGATTCTTTCATCTGCGAGAATTCCTCTCATTCTAAGCATGGATTCTCTCCAAGAATTTATTTCTGATTTGCTGACATTACGATGGAACTTTTCCCTATATTTATTATAAATCTCATCTGTTATAGCATTTAAATCCACATCTTCAATAAATTTTGATTTGATTCCTTCATATACTAACATTTTGTCACAACCTTTTCATCAAAAAATATAGTAAAATCTTCACTCATGTTTCATTATATCCGAAACAGTTGTAATTTACATCTGCTATTATTTCGCTTTGGAATATGTATTCATAAATCATATTTGCTTTCATAATTTATTGTATTTTGTACATAATCCTTTCGCCTTATCTATAGGATATTTTATTTCTGATATTCTTAGTTTTTCTAAAATGACGGCTTTGGGATCAACTCCTATTTTTGAGCATAGTAGAATGCAATAGTTCATAACATCTGCTATCTCATACTTTACAGCATCTACGTCATAATCGTTGTTCCATTGAAAGCACTCTAATAATTCTCCTGCTTCAATTGCGACCGATTTTGCAAGATTTTCAGGGGTATTGAATTGTTCCCAGTTTCTTTCTTCGGTGAATTGCTTTATTTTTCTAATTAATTCTTCCATAAAATGGCTCCTTTTTTAATATCAATTATAACATGAAACCTATTAAATTTAATTTTTTGTTTTACAAAATCTTATATTTATCGCAGAAAACCAACTGACTGGAAATAATCCATATATTTCGAATGTCTCATCTTCATATCAGACATTTTTTGTTGTCTTGCCATTTTCAACTATTTTTACTATGCCTTCATTTTCCTTTTTAATAATACTTTTACATTAGATCTTCCAAATGGAGCATACGACATTATATCTCTTATAGACAATTTGAGACTTACTTAAGATTCCGTAAAGAATAGCTTGATCTTTTTCCATAGTATAATATATATAAACAGTATAATATATATTGTGAATTAAAAGTACTTTGATTGCATTTGTACTTACATAATATATAGGTTTCTTTATACTATTTTCACGGCTACAAAAACAATCATATTTAAAAATGGCCGAAATGCGAGCGGTCGTATATTATAAATTAATAATTTTTAATAATATAAAATGTCAGCAGATGAAACATTAAAATACGCACAAATATGTGTTATATGAATGTTTCCATCCCTTATGTTTTGTGCTATAATACCCCATAAGAAAGGGAAGATGATCCTATGAAACAATGGCTTCAACGCATAATGTATGGTCGCTATGGCGGAGATGAACTGAATGTATTTTTAATTACGCTCTTTATCATTGCCACCATCTTGAACTTATTTATACATTGGCCCTATATGATTTTCGTTTATATTCTGTTATTGGTGCTCTGTTATGCACGAATGCTTTCCCGCAACATTTATCGCCGCAGAGCAGAAAATGCAAAATTCATGAAACTTTATGCGCCGCTTCGTAACTGGTGGAAAGATAAAAAAGATCGTTTCCGTGATCGCAAGACGCACAAATACTTCCGTTGCCCCCAATGTGGTCAGCGCCTAAGAGTCCCTAAGGGCAAAGGCGAAATCACCATCACTTGCTCGAAGTGCCGCACTCGCTTTGATCAGCGCACCTAATGCTAATCAGCACAGTAAAAATACATTAAGACAGAAAGAACCTGTTAATCATAATGTCGGATAGAATCATATGAGATACAGATAAGAGGAGAGATTTGATGCAATCTATTGATGCATTAGAGTGTTGCGGCCATTGCCCTTACTACAAGCAATGCACAGGATGCATAAGTTGTGAAGGATATCCTTAGGGCATTGAATGTGTTGCGGCAAAATATATCAATCAGCACGGAATGGATGCATACCAAAGTTGCTGATATGTGAATATGGCTGTAATGGTACAGATCCGGAGTTGATCTTATATCAGAAGTATCCATCCCTCCTCTAATCTAACACTTTGAATCAATCGTCATAGCGTAAAACAAACACTTACGGAGTGATACACCCGTTTGATAATGAAAAAAGATGTACGCATTTCCTTAAAGCGAAGGTGAATGTACTACATCTTTTTTATATTTGAGTTAGCCCTGAATGAGAGTCGTCTTGTATGGAAAGCCTTTCTTAACAGTCGTCCTTCTTTATTCTTCTTCCAATGTTTGAGCGTTCATCTTATCCCGGTAATATTGCCGGCGATCTTGTGGCTTTAAGCCTTTCTTGCGCAGGCGAATGGTATCCGGTGTGATTTCCACCAGTTCATCATCATTGATCCACTCCAATGCTTCCTCCAGCGTCATCTCATGCGGCGGTGTCAAACGCATAGCTTCATCATTTCCACTGGAGCGAATCGCAGTTAATTTTTTATTCTTCAAAGGATTTACATCTAAATCAATATTACGTGCTGATTCACCAATGATCATCCCCTCATAGACTTCGGTTTGCGCAGAGATAAACAGCGTGCCTCGCTCTTGTAAATTCCATAGTGCATAGGTCATTGCTTTCCCGGTTTCCGTTGAAATCATCGCTCCGTTGGCACGTTGGGCAATCTCACCTTTATAGGGTGTATAACCGGCAATGCGGCGTACCAATGTGCCTTCACCTCTGGTATCATTGATAAACTCGTTGCGATATCCAAGTAAGCCACGAGTCGGCGCTTCGTAAATGATCCGACAATAGCCACCCTCTTCCTGCATATCCACCATGGTGCCTTTACGCAGGTTTAGCTTATTGATGATGGTGCCGCTGTATTCGCTTGGAGCGATCGCAACAACTTCCTCTACGGGTTCAACTGTTTTTCCGTTTTCATCTTTGTGTAAAATTACCTCTGGCTTCGATACGGCAACTTCGTATCCTTCCCGTCGCATTTCCTCCAATAAAACGGAGATATGCAACTCACCACGGCCGCTGACCTTGAATGAATCGGTACTGTCAGTGGGCTCTACCCGTAAACCGACATTGACTTCCAATTCCTTTTCCAAACGCTCCTTGATGTTGCGCGAGGTAACAAACTTTCCGCTTTGACCGGCAAAGGGGGATTTGTTCACCATAAAATTCATGCTTAGCGTTGGCTCTTCAATCGCAATGCTGGGAAGTGGGATTGGTTGCTCTTTTAAGCACAGCGTTTCACCAATGGAAATATCACTAATTCCTGCCACAACTACGATATCACCGCTGTGTGCCTCCTCAACTGCCACACGCGAAAGACCACGATACACAAATACCTGTGAAGTTTGCCGCATTCGTGAATTGCCCTGATCATCGCAGACCAGAACCTGCATCTGCGGTTTTAGGATACCTTGATACAACCGCCCAATACCCAATCTGCCAATATAATCATCATAGGCAAGTGCGGATACCTGCATCTGCAAGGGTTTCTCATCTTGATCGGGATAGGCCGCACAGTGGCACAGAATTGTTTTAAACAGCGGCTCAATGGAATCACTGGGTGTATCTAAATCATATTGAACAATTCCTTCTTTTGCGATACCGTATAGAATTGGAAAATCCAATTGCTCATCATTTGCATTCAAATCTAAGAATAATTCATACACCTCATCCACAACCTCTTGCGAACGCTGATCTTTTTTATCAATCTTATTGATCAAAAGAATCGGACGTAGCCCTAATTCCAATGCTTTGCTTAAAACAAAGCGTGTCTGCGGCATGACTCCTTCACTGGAATCGACTAACAAAATGACGGTATCAACGGTGCGAATAATCCGCTCTACTTCACTGGAGAAATCCGCATGTCCCGGTGTATCGACAATGTTAATCTTTACGCCATCATGAATGACGCTACAATTTTTGGAATAAATTGTAATACCTCGTTCGCGTTCTTGATCGTTGGAATCCATAATGCAATCAACGATCTTTTCATTGGAGCGAAACACATCACTCTGTCTTAAAAAGGCATCGACCAAAGTGGATTTACCTGCGTCCACATGGGCAATGACTGCGATATTGATCATCTTTTCTTTGTTCATAGTTCATTCCTGCTTTCAAATTTCCATTCTATATAATATACCGAAATATCAAAATATACAAACATTTTCCTACCTTGGCATGATTTTGGCATGTTTTTTAAGCCTGACTCATTATACTATAAGGAAATAAGGTGAGAGAATGAAAGAGCGAAACACATACAGTCATAAACGAAGAAAGAAGCAGAAAAGGCATTGTAAATTTATCACATGTATGACGATTCGATATATAAATGAAAAAATCATCAAGAGAAGTATTTCCTGTGAGAGGGGCGAAAGGATAGTACACCAATGGCTTAAAATGAGTGTGCTTTGTTTTCTTTTGTGTTTATCGGGATGTGCGCATGAAAGAAATCTTCCTGTCAATGAACAAAGCACACATCATGAATTTGGTGAGTCAGTACATGAAAAATCCTATGATCAGAATGCGGTGATACACATCACTTATCCGCGCACGCATATGGAACCATTGGATGAAGCAATACAGGCAGTTATAACTGCTACACAAAAGCAATTTGCGCAAAAACGGCAGGATATACAGGGCGTAGAGCGCTTTGAATTGAACATTGACTATCAATCCTATGTAAAGGATGATCGCTATATCTCAATTAAATTGGATATCTTTATGTATACCGCGCAAAGTGAGGAACAAATTGTGACCATTGTCTATGATTCAAAGAAGGAGCGCATGGTACAATTACAGGACTTACTTGAGGAAGATGGCATAGAACGGATTGCTGAGTTAACCAGAGAATACTTTGAACAGCGTTATCCCGCCGAATGTAATACACAAAACTTCATGGTATTCTCCGCACCCTCTGTGCATAATTTCGAGCAATTTGTGCTGCGTAAAGATGCAATTATCTTTTATTTTCAAGAAGGAACGCTGTTTGATCACAGTGATTCCTTAGTGTTGTCCTATGATGAACTCGCCGATGTGATGGATCTGCGCGTACAGGAACGTACTGCTTTTGTGCCTTATCAGGATATTTTGAATGAACCAACCAAACAAATTGATCCCAATCAACCGATGGTTGCGTTGACCTTTGATGATGGACCAACACCACGCTATACCACAGCGATATTGGATTGTTTGAAAGAACATCAAGCCTCAGCCACTTTCTTTGTGCTTGGTTCACGGGCCGATGATTATCCGGAGATTTTACAACGTATGGTGCTGGAAGGCAACGAAATTGGGAATCATACCTTTTCCCATAAGCAATTAACTACATTATCCAAGGAACGCATCGAGGAGGAGATCAGTGCGACGCAAGAGTCCATTCATAATGTGACCAACCAATATCCCAATATCATCCGACCGCCTTATGGTTCAAAAAATAACGCGGTGATTCAATGCAGTCAAGGAAAAAAGTTGGTAACATGGACCATTGATACGCAAGATTGGCGTTATCGAGATGCGCAAAAAATCGTAAATGAAGTAGTGAAACAAGTAAAAGATGGGGATATCATTTTGATGCATGATTTATATGCGACCACTGCGGAGGCGGCGATCATTTTAATACCGCAGTTACAGGAAATGGGATATCAGTTGGTGACTGTTTCCGAACTGGATGCATATGGCAGACATCATGAAGGAAAGATTGTGAAATAGGGGGATGTGGAGGGGATATGCTAAAATCCCCTAAGCGGTAGGTGGGTGATATGTTGCTTGTGGGTGTGAGAAAGGAAATGAGATCAAGGTATGATTTTATCATTGGTAGTATATGGTAAAAATCAATGATGCAATAAGTTTAATTTTGAATTACTTGTACAGAGACACCTTAACATTCATGAGTTAATTTTGAATGTACCAAACAAGCAATATCAAAGTAAAAAGGTTGAACCGATACAAAGAAAAGTTGAAATCAACATGAAATCGAGTAAAAACAAGGGAACCCTAGTTACAGGGTTCATTATTTTTGTTATAATAATATAGAATTACGCATGAGAGGATGTGGAGTATGATCATACGCAGTGTAGAAGGCATTATTCAAATGCTGGATGCGGATTATATGGAACATGAAGATATACATAAACGCATCCGTGGGGTTTGTATTGATTCGCGCAAAGTAGTAGAGGGAAACTTGTACATCCCGATTAAAGGGGCGCGCAATAACGGACACAATTATGTAAAACAGGCGATTGAACAGGGGGCAGCCGCCGTACTTTGGAATAAGAGTGAGCCCAATCCTCCTAGTGAGGTAACGGTAATTTTAGTGGATGATACCACTGCTGCGCTACAACAATTAGCGTATGGTTATCGTAATCAGTTGCGTTTAAAAGTGATTGGCGTCACCGGAAGCAACGGCAAAACGAGCACCAAGGATATCCTTGCCGGCATGTTATCCTCACGCTACATCACCCAGAAAACATTGGGTAATTACAATAATGAAATCGGTGTTCCTTTGACATTATTATCACTCAGTGAGAATACGCAAGTGGCAGTTGTGGAAATGGGGATGGAGAATCTGGAAGAATTGGATTTTTTATCTCGCATGGTGCGGCCGGATATTGCACTCATAACCAATGTGGGGACGGCTCATCTGGAGAATTTAGGTTCTATGGAGAACATTGCCAAGGCGAAAGTGGAGATCACCCATGGTTTAAAGCCGCATGGCTTGCTCATTTATAACGGTGATCAGCCTTTATTAAAAGAAGCAGTCACCTTGGCCGCAATCAGCGGAGACAAACAGATCAAAACTTTCGGGGAAGCAGAGACAAACGATATGCGTCTCACTTATGTAAAACAGGGTGCGAAAGGTATCAGCTTTTCCGTCAATGAGGAAGAAACAATATTCAGTGTTCCACTGCTTGGCAAACATCAGGCAGTGAATGCGATGGGTGCTTTATTATGCGCAAGGGCGCTTGAACTCAGCGATATTGAGATTCAAAGTGGAATGGCACGCATGGAAAAGACCGGAATGCGCAATGAACTAATTCAAGCAAAACGATCTTATATCCTGAATGATTCTTATAAATCAAATCCGCAAAGCTGTATTGCGGCACTCGATACGCTGGCATTATTTGATTCACCCTATAAAATAGCGGTGCTCGCAGATATGCTGGATTTGGGCGCTGAAAGTGATCGCATACATTTTCAACTGGGAAAACGTCTGGCCCATTATCGGTTGAATGAGATATTGACCTATGGCGAGATGAGTGCTTATATCACACAAGGTGCTTTACAGGAATGCGCTTCCGATGTATTCATTCGCCATTTCAATGATAAAGATGAATTGATCGCTTATTTGATGCCATATCGAGACAAAGATTGTATGATGTTAATCAAAGGCAGCCGCGGCTTACAGATGGATGAAGTAGTTGATGCGCTGTGCGAATCCCAGCATTGAGATCTTATAGATAAAGAGGTAAACATATGAAAAAAATAAAACTAGCAGTTATTTTTGGTGGTAAATCCAGTGAATACCCGGTGTCTCTGCATAGTAGTGCTTCACTGCTATCCCAGCTTCATCAGGATCGCTATGAATTATTGTTAATCGGCATTACCAAAACGGGCAAATGGCTCCACTATTCCGGTAGTATTGAAGATCTGGAACATGATCATTGGGAACAGCATCCCGATAATTGTGCGGTGGTTTTATCTTGTAGCACTGCGGATCGTGGCTTTTTGGAGTTGCGTGAGGATGGCACTTATCAGCACTTGCCGGTGGACTGCCTGTTTCCGGTTCTGCATGGAAAAAACGGTGAAGATGGAACCATCCAAGGCTTATTTGAATTATCGGGCATTCCCTATGTCGGTTGTGATCATATGAGTTCAGCGATTTGTATGGATAAGGAAATGACACATATTATCTGTGAACATGCCAATATTCCATGCGCACCTTATATGGCGGTTTACGAGCGTGAAGCCAAGGATGAAACGTCCTTATATCATGAGGCACAACAGCGCTTGGGCGTTCCTTTCTTCATTAAACCTTGTAATGCGGGAAGCAGTTTCGGTGTGCACAAGGTACATAATTTTGAGGAATTTACGCCTGCTTTACAAGATGCATTCTATCATGATGGCAGAGGTAAAGTGATATTTGAAGCGACCATTGACGGTTTTGAAATCGGCTGTGCGGTGATGGGCAATGAAGAACTATTTACCGGCAGTGTCGATGAAATTGAAACAAGCGCAGAATTATTTGACTATGCGGGCAAATATGAAATGGTAGATGCGGCGATTTATTGTCCCGCACGCATTGATCAGGCAATGTTTGATCAGGCACAGGAAATGGCAAAACAGGCGTATCGCGCTATGAATTGTGTTGGTATGACTCGTGTGGACATGTTTGTCACGAAAGATCAGCGATTGATTTTTAATGAATTGAATACCGTTCCCGGTTTTACGGACACAAGCCGTTATCCGACCATGATGAAGGAAGCGGGCATTCCTTTTTCTGATTTGATTGATCGTTTGATTGAATTGGCGATTGAGCGCCGTCGCTGATTATAAAAAAATATGGTATGCGCAAAGGCTAGTAACGCATACGATAATGGATAGATGAAGATAAGGGAAAGGTGGCGTTTCATGTTACAATCAAGCACTCGCTGCTGGGCAGAAATAGATACCGGAAAAATTGCTCATAATGTGGCGGAAATTCGTAAGATGATTCCCAAACAAACGAAAATCATGGGAATTGTAAAGGCGAATGCGTATGGACATGGAGATATTGAAATCAGTGAAGCGCTGATACAATGCGGTGTGGATTTTTTCGGTGTTTCCAGTGTAGATGAGGCATTGCGGTTGCGTGAAGCTAAGATCCATGTACCAATTTTGATTTTAGGCTATACTCCGCCTTGTCATTTTCATTATCTCGCTGAATATGATTTGATTCAAACATTATTGTCAAAAGATTATGCCCTGTCCTTATCGGCATATGCGCAACAGGAACAAGTCGTCTTGCGTGCGCATGTAAAAGTGGATACAGGGATGTCACGCTTGGGGATTCAATGTAAGGATGAACAATGGGATATTGCGGATGTTATGTCGCTTTATCGTCTGACAAACATTCATACGGAGGGAATCTTTTCTCATTTCGCTGTCAGTGACAGTTTGGATCAAGCGGCGGATGTCGCTTTTACCGAGCATCAAATTGAATTGTTCGATCAAGTCCTGCAAGAATTACGCGAGGCAGGGATTGAGCCGGGTATTACCCACTTACAAAACAGTTATGGCATCATCAATTATCCCCAATTGGCTTATGACTATGTTCGCCCCGGTTTGTTGCATCTGGGAGTGGGTAGTGATGATCAACTGCGGACAAATCAGCACCCTGATTTATGGCCGATTTTAACTTGGAAAGCCAATATCAGTTATGTCAGAACAATTGATCAGGGATGCAGCGTCAGTTATGGGCGTCATTTCATCGCAGCGCAGCGGATGAAAATCGCCACCGTTAGTTGTGGCTATGCGGATGGTTATCCGCGCATTGCCTCTAATCGTGGGATGGAAGTATTGATCAAAGGTCAGCGAGCAGCGATTCTTGGCAATGTTTGTATGGATCAACTGATGATTGATGTCACTCATATTGCGGATGTTAAGGCGGGTGACAGCGTTATTCTATGCGGATATGATCAGGATGTATTGCTGCCGATTGATGAGTTGTCGCGTGCGGCGCAAACCATTAACAATGAAACGCTGTGCCGCATAACCGCCAGAGTACCACGCATTTATCGTTAAACAGCCATATGGCTGTTTTGTGCTGTGTGGCAGTTGTTGTATCAACAGAAGTGAGGACAAACGGGGATAGAAAGAAGGAATGTTTATGAAACAAACCACTTACGGGAGTTTGGATATCGCTAAATTTATCAGTGCACTATTGGTAATTGCGATCCACTGTGCTCCTTTTATTGAAGTCAATTCATCATGGAACTTATTCTATGTTCAGGTAGTGGCCCGTTTGGCTGTGCCATTTTTCTTCACCGCCTCCGGCTGGCTGTTGTTTCGCAGAATCAATCCTGCTGCAGGAGGACAGGATCCTACCAATCGCAAAGCATTCTCTCACTATATGAAACGCATCGCTAAGCTTTATCTTGTTTGGAGTCTGTTATATTTGCCCTTATTGGCGCTCAGTTGGATTCAAGGCGGCTTTGATACAAATACATTGGTGCGCTTACTGCGTGATTTTCTGTTCAATGGAACCTATTATCATCTATGGTTTTTTCCGGCCTTGTTAATTGGTGTGCCAATGGTATATTGGATGTATACTACATGGCGCAAACGCAGGATGCTTTGGTGTACGCTGATCCTGTATGTGATTGGTATGTTGATCAATGTATACGGCAGTGTTTTACATAGCGTTCCTTTGCTTGATCCAATCTTATCACTGTATGAGTCGATATTAGTCACAAGTCGCAATGGGATCTTTTTTGCGCCATTGTATCTTGTTTTAGGTATCTATGCACAGGATTTCTTGGAACAGCCATATCGAAAACAAGCGGCCTTTGCGTTTATCGTATCCTTTGCCTGCCTATGTGGTGAGGCGTGGCTCCTTGTTTCATGGGGCGTCATGCATGATCTTACAAGTATGTATTTAACATTGGCACCGACTGTATTCTTTCTGTTTATTTTCATTCTTCAGTTGCCCATAACAGCGAAAAAGCGTCATGTGACTTTGCGCAATATGTCATTATTGATTTATGTCAGCCATATATATTTTATTTATTTATTTTTACAAGTATTGCATATGGGAAATTTGCTTGTTTATGGCTTGACGATCTTGTGCTCCTGTTTATTGGCACTGTTCATCCTACGTGGAGCGAAACGGATCAAAGCACTGCGGGTGCTGATGTAATATGTGGAGGGATCAGTTAGAGGCGATGAGTGATGAGGATCTGCGTGATTTGCTTGGCTACCTGAATGGTGATGCGAAGTATGAACATGCGGATCGTGTCACCATGGTACAGGCGCTGTTAAACGGAAAAAAGCGCAGCGTTTTTTATCTCATGGATAAGGATGCCTTTAAAACATTGCGACGCTTGGTGCGCCATCCGGATCGGCCACTTGCATATCGCTATTACCCGGTGAAACAACTGCTGGAACTGGCGATGATTGAAGCGATTCCTCATTTGGACCATGATGATGAAGGTGGTTGGTATCAGATTCGTGAAGAAGCGATGCCATTTGCGTTACGGGTGGCGCATAATCGTCATTATGAACCGCTAGTGAATGAAATGCGGTTGTTCGATCAGTTGATGATGGGATTGATGCACAGCTATGGTGTGTTGGAATTGGGGCAGTGTACACGTCTACTTGCTCATTATGGCCTTGATTTTCAAGCAGATCGCTTATTTGCGGCAATTTCATGGCGTTTATCCATACGGGAACAACTTCAGGCGTTTCAGATGCGCAGCGCAACACGTGTTACTTCTTTTATCATGTTGCGAGGGATGGATTTTATGGATTTGCATCGTCATATACAGAAATATCGTGATCTGCCTTATCGCTGTTTGCCAAAAGATGCTTTGCTTATGCGCAAGGAGCGCTATTTTGCTTTGGCCAATGAGGAAATGAAACAATTATCAGATGCTTTATTAAAGCGTTTTTCCAGAAAACTTGTGCAGCGCATTCTATGTGATTTGATAGAAGCCAAGCAGTATCATCGAGGGCCATTTTCTTATGAAGATGTGATTTATCGTGTATTTGAAAAAGAAGCGATCAGCGCATACTTACAAGCCGCAAGCGCAAGTATTCCCGATCTGTATCGCAAAGGGTATAGTGAACAAGAATGGGCAGAAATCATGCAGGAAGAAACTGAAGTCATAAGGGAGGGAGAAACGCTGTGATCAGAGTTCATCAGGTGCTGTGTCCACTGGAACACAAAGGAGATTGTGAGTTACTCAAATCCATTTGTGCCAAGAAATTAAATATAAAAAGCAGTGAAATACATACGCTTCAAATCTATCGAGAAAGTTTGGATGCACGAAAAAAACCGTTTCATTTTTCTTATACGTTGGATCTTACACTCGCAAATGAAGCGAAATGTCTGCGGCACAAGGATGTAAAGAAAATCATAAATGAGGCTTATCAAATGCCGCACAAAGGTACGCAACATCAAACGGGACGAATCGTTGTGGCGGGTTTTGGTCCAGCCGGTATGTTTGCGGCCTTGTTGCTGGCCCAGCAGGGATATCGTCCATTGGTGTTAGAGCGTGGGGCTGAAATGGAGGAGCGCATGGGACAGGTGATGCATTTTTGGCAAACTGGTATTCTGAATCCCGATGCCAATGTACAGTTTGGTGAGGGTGGGGCAGGTACATTTTCTGATGGCAAATTAACCAGTCGATCCAAGGATTTGCGCTCGCATAAGGTATTGGAGGAATTGGTACATTTCGGTGCGCCCAAGGCGATTTTGTATGAGGCTCGTCCCCATATCGGCACGGATCGGCTGCGTGATATTGTCGTGGCCATCCGCAAGGAGATTATTCGTTTAGGGGGAGAGGTACGCTTTCTTTCCCCTTTAAGTGATCTGGAAGTAGAAAACGGTCGTATTCACGCAGTGATTTCTAATCAAACGCGTATTCCATGCGCTGCTTTACTGCTGGCAATCGGACACAGTGCCCGTGATACATTTGCCTTGTGCGCCAAGAAAGGAATTGTGCTGGAGCCTAAGGCATTTGCGATTGGGGTGCGCGTGGAACATCCCCAGCAGTTGATCAATCAGGCGCAGTATAAGGAATATGTTAATCATCCCAAGTTAAGAGCGGCTGAATATCAACTGACTTATACGACAAGCAAACATCGTGGCGTTTATAGCTTCTGCATGTGTCCGGGTGGTTACGTGGTCAATGCGGCAAGTGAATGCGGTGGTATTGTCGTCAATGGAATGAGCGAACATGCGCGTGATGGCGCAAATGCGAACAGTGCAATCTTGGTTCAGGTACGACCTGAGGACGTCGGCCATGCTCAATTAGATGGCATTCATTTCCAGCAACAACTGGAACAAAAAGCGTTTCAAATGGGCGATCAACCATATTACGCACCCATTCAGCGAATGAAGGATTTTATGAATCAAACGAAAACCGTTCAATTAGGCAGCGTAACGCCTACCATTCGCCCCGGCTATACTTTTGCGAATTTACATGAACTGCTTCCGGATTTTGTCAGTGAGGCATTATTGGAAGCCTTTCCGGTATTTGAACAAAGAATGCAAGGCTTTCTGGATGGCGATGCGCTATTAAGTGGAATTGAAACACGCTCCAGTTCACCGCTGCGCATGTCAAGAGATGCGAAAAGTTTATGTTCTGTCGGTGTAGATAATCTTTATCCCGGTGGGGAGGGTGCCGGTTATGCGGGTGGTATCGTTTCTGCGGCCATTGACGGTCTGCGTTGTGCCGAACAAATCATTGCGCGTTTTGCGCCTCCCACACAATAAATTGGAGGAAATAATATGGATCCGATATGGATAGAAATGTATCAGGCCGCAAAGGCAGTACAGAATGGCCGCGAACTATCTGATTATGTAAGCGCGGGTGGTGTTTCTGCCGCCGTACTGTCCGCATCAGGAAAAATATATGTGGGTGTTTGTGTGGACACTTGCTCTACCTTGGGCATATGTGCTGAAAGAAATGCACTGTTTCATATGATAACGAATGGCGAACAGGAAATAAAAAAAGTGCTTGCCATCATGCCAAATGGAAAACTCGGTGCTCCATGCGGTGCTTGTCGGGAATTGATGGTTCAGTTGATGCCCAATCATTATCAAGCAATCGAAGTGTTAATGGATTTAGAAACAGCGGAAATCACTACGCTTGGCGAACTTACCCCTAAGTGGTGGATATGAGCCCTTTTTTATTGGTATCAGAAAGAGGCAGTTGATTCATTTATTCAACTGTCTTTTACGTTTCCTGCAAGTTTTCACTATCCCATCATCCAAGCAATCATCCTCACTTTATGGGCATACTTGCGCCAAGCACTACCTTTGATTGTAACTCATTTTTACCTCATCGGATCCGTTTTTCTGTTCTTCGTATGCGAAAAAGGCAAGTTTTATCCTCTTTCAGCGTATTCTCTATTAGAGGTGAGTCTATGAGTAAAAAATGCAAATGCATCGTATACAGCATTGTAGCGGCAATGATTGCGCTGCTTTGCGCGGGCCTGATTAAACTTTTGTTTTTCAGTGGTTTGTTTGTCCCTTTATTAACATTGAATGGGGATGCACAGATGCAGGTGGAAGTAGGAACGAATTTTCAGGATCCCGGTGCCAGTGCTCGTTATCGCTTCACTGATTACAGCGATCAAATTGTAAGCGAAAGCAATCTGGATATGACACAGTTAGGGGAATATCAAATTCGTTATACCTTTACGGATTATGATAAAAGCATCACTCGCAAAATCAGTGTGGTGGACAGTGTGGCCCCATCCATTCGCTTACAAGGCGGTGATTGTCTGCGCATCTTTTTGAATGAGGAATTTGTCGATCCCGGCGCCAGTGCGAATGATAATTATGACGGTGATTTAAGCGATCAAATACGTGTGGATGATCGTGCACTTGATATAAGTCAACTCGGCCGTTATGAGATATTGTATACGGTAAATGACACCAGCGGCAATACGACAACACTGAAACGCACCGTGGAGGTATGTGAGGATCCTACCGCATTTCGCATGTATTACAGCCATGACAATTATGATAATACGGCAGAAGAATGGTGGTTCAATAAAAGCAAGGATCATGCACGTACCACCGCGTGTCGTGATGAAACTTTTCTAGCTAAGTATGATGCTTATTTCATGGGCCCGGATGAGCAGGTATTATATTTGACTTTTGATGAGGGCGGTAATGATATCACTTATATTAAGGAAATTGCCGGGGTATTAAATGATAATGAAGTCACAGCCACCTTCTTTTTAACCCGTAATTATATTCGTGATAATCCTGAATTTATCAATGATTTGGTGGCACACGGCCATGTGATTGCCAATCACTCATGGCATCATTATGATATGCCAACCCTAGCCAATGCACAGGATATTGATACTTTTGTACGTGAGATCACCGAGACGGAAAAGACCTATATGCAAGTCACCGGTCAACCGATGAAAAAGGTGTTTCGCTTTCCCAAAGGCGGTATGAGTGAGCGCGCATTAAAGATTACGCAGGATATGGGCTATACGAATTATTTTTGGAGCCATGCCTATTATGACTACGCACAGGATGTTTCCGGTGAGGAAGCGCTGGCGACTTTATTAAAACACTATCACAATGGGGCGATTTATCTTCTCCATCCCTCTAATAAAGGTAATTATTTGGCAATGGATCCTTTTATCAAGGCAATGAAAGAAAAAGGCTACACGTTTCGTACAGTAGATACAATCCCGGCAAATAAGTGATAAACCATCATGTAAGCGCATGGATGCCAGTGCATTTCAAAACGATAGACAAAGGGAAGGAAAGCGGGAAATGCGTTGCTTTCCCCTTTGAAATCCCTTATAATAAGTAGGAAAGAAAAGCAAATTTAGAAAAGAGGATGACTATGAGAAAACGCTGGCATTATCTTCTGCTTGCCCTGTTTCTGGCGATTGGGATCGGCGGCTGTCAAGAACAGGCAAACGTCGGTAACAATGAGGAGATGCAGAAGCAGTTTGATGAATTTATTGAGACGGATTTTGTGGATACGATGGAAAGCGATTATCTGACGATGCACATCTATTTGGAACACCCGGAGAATTATGGTGTGGACAGTTCCAAAACGATTGTTCAAATCGGTGAAAAATTCGATGAGAATGCGATGGAAGAAGATTTGAGTGAATTACAGGAACTGCGCGATTCCTTTGATCAATTTGATCGTAAGGCACTGCGTGAGGATCAGTTAGATACGTATGACTGCTTCGCTTTTATGTTGGAATTAGCAGAGATGGGAAGTGTCGATCATTTGAATTACATGGGTTCTTCCTTTAATACAATGACCGGTGATCATACGCAAATTCCAACGCTGCTTGCGGATTTGACTTTGCGCAATGAGCAGGATGTCAAGGACCTGATCAAACTGGTGGAAGATGTGAAGCCTTATTTGGAATCGGATCTTGCTTATACAAAGAAGCAGGAGGAAGTAGGGACTTTGATGATTGGCATTGATGAAGTGGTAGAGCGTTGTCAGGAAATTGTGGATACCGGTATGGAAGGCAGCACATTGACCTCGATGAAGCAGCACGTCGATGAATTGGAGCTTGCACAAGATACTAAGGATATGTATAAGCAACAATTGGATGATGCTTATCGTACTTCATTTTTGCCTGCGTATGAGAGCGTGATTCGTGAATTAAAGGCATTGGATCCCAAGAAAAACCATACCAGTGGTCTAGCGCATATGGAGAATGGAAAAGCATTTTATGAGCTATTATTTCGTGATGCCACAGGTAGTGAAAAATCCATCAAACAAGTGAAACAGGAACTGGAGGATACCGTGGATCAAGCATATGAGGATATGTTAGCAGCGATCACCACGAATCCCGAGGCGCTCAATTCCTATTTTGATGGCAGTTTATCCACCGGATACAGTGATTATGCGACCATGTTGGTAGATTTGGAACAATTCTTCCAGCAGGATTTCCCATCTGTCAGTAAACTGGAATACAATATCCAACCTTTGCCGGCGGATCTTGCGACCGGTGGTATCGCAGCCTACTTTAACATTCCTGCGATTGATGGCACGACCAAGAAACAAATCAGGGTGAATGATACGAATAAGGATGACATCGGCTCCATTGATACATTTACTACGGTAGCGCATGAAGGAATCCCCGGTCATATGTATCAGATTCAATATACCTATGATAACATCAATTCTCCATGGCGCATGACTTGTACGAATTTCTCAGGATATACGGAAGGTTATGCGACTTATGTGGAGTTACATTCTCTAAATTATTTACATGTGGATGAAAGTGTAAAAAAAGTGCATAAAGCAATGAGTGTGTATGAAAATGCTTTGATCGCTTTGATTGATATTGGTATCCATTACGATGGATGGGATTTAGAAGAATTGATCGACTTCTGCGATGAAAATAATTTAAACGCCGAGGCCGCTGAGGCTATTTATGATCAGATTGTGTTTAATCCAAGTGCATTCTTATCTTATTATGTCGGCTATCAAGAGATCATGCTTCTTAAGGAAGATGCACAGGCGGAATTGGGTGATCGTTTTAACGAAAAGGAATTCAACACAGCGCTGTTAAAGAGTGGTGCTGCACCGTTCTCCGTTGTGGAGCGCAACATTGATGCCTATGTGGCCAATGCGAAATAAACGCTAAACTTGCATATAGAGGCAGTGACTTGCCAAAGCAGACAATGCTCTTAGTTGATGGGCAAAGAAGTCAAATGTCGAATAAAATAATTGAATATCATATAATGAATATCATATAAATTAAAAAATGGAAACCGATAGAGCCAATTAGCTATCCATGAGGCGCGGCGGTTTCCTTTTTTATGTTATATAATGAGGGAAAGCGTGCATGTAATTCAAGCAAACAATAGTTTCACTGCCACCTATGCTGATATAGAATACATATCAAGGTGATTGCTTTTTACATCCTACATTTCAGGTTGGGCACATTTTCTAAAAACGGCATTGACACCGAATATACTTTGCGCTATACTTTTCGCAAAAGAAATCCTTTAAGTTTACCCTGTGAGGTAAATAAGGTCGATTTCATGCGTGAAATCCTTTCTGCGTTCTTATTTTGGCAGGCCTTGTTTTTCTAAATGGGGAAACAGGGCCTTTTCTTTGTCAGGAGGGAAATGATGAAAAAGATGGATGGAAAACGCCTTGCCAAACGGATGCTTGTGGCAATGGTGTTAGGATTGGCCTGTGGCTTTGGCTGTATCTTATTAAGAGAGAAATTAACCAGTGCAGGCAATCAGGAATTATGGAATACGTTGAACCATTTGTTATTTGCTGATATCTCGAAAGAGGGTAATGAACAGGCGCTTGGCTTGTTTTATGTGCTGGGGCAATTATTTGTCAATGCCTTGCAGCTCATAATAATACCGATGGTATTTACGAGTATCACTTTGGCAATGTGCCATATCAGCGATACCAAAAAATTGGGTAGGATTTCTTATAAAACACTGGGCTTCTTCCTATTGACCTCATTTAGTGCATTGGTGTTAGCCGGTGTTATCGGTTTTAGCGTTTATCATGCGGGCGCATTTCAAACGACGATTGATACTCAACTCACTGCCGCATCGGGAAATTCCGGTAGTAATCCTTTGCTGGTACTGTTACAGGCTGTTCCAGCGAATGTGGTGGCGGCATTCTCCAACAATGGCGGAGTTCTTGCGATTGTATTTTTGGCCGTGTGCATCGGCTTGAGTATGAATGCCTTGCCTCAGAAAGCAGATACATTCAAACGGCTTTTACAGGAGATCAATGATATTGTCGTTGTCTTTTTGAGTTATGTGATTACCAAGTTTGGCCCATATGCGATCTTTGTATTGTTGACCCGCACTTTTGCGATTTATGGCATTGATCATCTGCGTCCTGCGGCGGCGTATGTGCTGACTACGGTATTTGCCCTGTTTTTGTTTCTACTGGTTGGGTATGCGTTGTTATTGAGTTTGTTTACCAAACTGAATCCACTTCCTTTTCTGCGTAAAATTGCCAAAGTGGCCTTGTTTGGTTTTTCCACTTCTTCTTCTGCCGCTACATTGCCGTTGAATAAGAAAACAACTGTGGAGGAACTCGGTGTCGGAGAGGAAATTGCCAGTTTTGTATTGCCGCTTGGTATGACGGTCAATATGGATGGGACAGCGATCATGCAAGTAATTGCCGCAATCTTTATCGCTGCTTCTGCCGGTTTTGAGGTGACGCTGGGCAATATTGCCATCATTGCGTTGTTGGCCTTGGTTGCTTCCATCGGTACGCCGGCGGCGCCGGGGGCAGGTGCGGTCATTTTGTTTACAATTCTAACGGGATTGGGATATACAAGTGATATGGCAATGCTGTCCTATTCCTTGATTCTGGCCATCAATCGCCCGATTGAAATGTTGGTGACTGCCCTCAATGTGGTTGGTGACAGTGCCGCTGCTGTTTATGTAGCGCAATCAGAAGATATGCTGGATCATGAAACTTATCGTCGTTGATGATTCGTTTCGCTGATTCAAGGGGTTAGCGTTCAGACAAGAGCGTGCGTCTGCTTAAGCAAATCAGAAAATGGGTTATTTTACAGGTCATACAACCGCTTGTACGCAGGCGGTTGTTTCTTTTATCCTCTGACTTGTTGCTTCCTATACCAATGTGTGAAATGGGCTCATGTAGGGCTTATGTTCCATTATTGCGCCATACGTGAATGATGATGTCTCGATTATTGGGGGGATATTGTTTAGATGTGACAAATACCGTGAAACCGCATAGTATACAGCGGGTGAGGGAAATGAAACCATGCAATGTCGTTCTCGAAGGGGGAGGCGTGAAAGGCATTGGCCACGTTGGTGCTATACGGGCGCTGGAACATGCAGGCTATACGTTTCAAAATGTAGCCGGTTCCAGTGCCGGTGCCATCGTTGCGTCCTTAATCGCTGCCGGTTATTCTGGTGATGAGATGCGAGAACTCATGAAATCCGTTGATTATCGAAAATTTATCCAAAAAGATTGTTTGGATTATTTCGGCAGTGTTGGAATGGCATTAAGTATCTTGTTTCATTATGGAATTTATAGTGCCGCATATTTAGAACGCTGGTTGAATCATCTGTTAATGGAAAAACATACTGCCTGTTTTCGTGATGTGAAACGCTCAGATGGCACCTATCGGCTTCAAGTCACAACGGTGGATCTCACGACTAGGGAACTGCTGGTGCTGCCACGTGATTTGCACAAGTTTCATATTGATATTGATTCCTTTTCGATCGCTGAGGCAGTGCGCATGAGTATGAGCATTCCTATTTTTTATGAACCCTATGTGTTAAAGGATACGCATGGTGTGGCGCATTATATGGTGGATGGCGGTTTGTTAAGCAATTATCCGATTTGGATTTTGGATGATGGCAAAGAGATTGCGAAGTATCCAACCTTCGGATTGAAATTTGTCAGTGATACGAAACATCACTGTAAACGGTTAAAAGCGCCAAAGCATTTCTTGGATTATGCGAAACAAATTGTATCGACCTTGTTGGATGCCTATGATCATGTACAGATTTCCAATTCAAAAGGAGATCGTGCCCGCTCTATTCTAATCCCTTCTACGGTACATGTGGAAAAAGAGGACTATTTGATCAGTACGACTGATTTTGACATTACGCAAGCTGAGGGAGCGGCCCTCTTTGATAATGGTGAACAAGCGGCCAAAGCATTTCTTTCCAATTGGGATTTTCAGAAATGGCTGCGCATGTATCGCCTTTAATTTTGATGGGGCTTGGGAATGGATAACTGTGATTCCTCATTGTCACAGGCATGGAAACATGTTACACTATAACAAGAAATGAGGCTGTAATATGGAATATAAACGTAAGGTTACAACACGGCAGGAAGGTGTGTCCGGTGAGGATACGCAGTTTGGCAGTTTAAAAATGTTAGCCAAAGGCAAACGGATGATGCCGATTGTGTTTGTGCTTGTGATGCTCGTATTTATCATTGCTATTTTCAGTATTCAAGACTTCCGGCCTTCTGAACATAAACTTCTGAGCGTGCTGGCGGTGATCTTTGGCTTGATTGCGTTGATGCAATTGGCAACTATTTGGGATGAAATCGCCTTTTATGAATATGGTTTGGAGGATCGCACCCTGTTTCATCTGCGTAAACGGCGGATGGCTTATGATGAAATCAAGGCGATCGTTGAAGTGAAAAAAACGGTGTTTGGTAAAGATCGCAGTCAACGACGTGTTTCCATGTGGAAGATTTATCCTAAACAGGGGAAAGCACTGGTAATTGATGCGACTGCTTATATTGGAATCTCCAATATCATCATCAGTGTTCGCCACGATACAAAGATTAAGAATATTGCGGAATAAGCACGGAAGGATTCGTGCTTTTTTGTTAGGGAGTGGAAGAGATGTGGAGGTACGCCATAGTGAAGCAAGGAGAATGGGGGTTTTGTCGGTGTTTATGGAAGTAAGCATTTACAAATAAAGAGAGTTATGATATACTACTTTCGTATTTGCGGATGTGGCGGAACTGGCAGACGCACTAGACTTAGGATCTAGCGCCTTCGGCGTGCAGGTTCGATTCCTGTCATCCGCACCAGTATGTGGTTTTCTCCCATGGTTATGGGAGTTTTTTTATGTCTGTCATTTTCTTGACCCACATTTTGAAC
>JAAWON010000021.1 GCA_022799495.1 Erysipelotrichaceae bacterium
TTAGAGGTACTGTTCTCATAGAAGTTCAATACTTCTGCCGGTGCCATACCTACATTCACTGTCACCGGGATATCTTTACTGCTCCACTTATCACTCACTGTAATTGTGAAGGTATACGTTCCTACTGCCAGATTCGCACTGGTTTTAATCTCTCCACTGTTTGCATTCACTGTGAAGAAACTGCCATTTTCGCCGCTTTTCATCGCATAAGAGTAGGTTGTTGTATTGCCTCCAATCGTATCCGGTGTACCCTGTGTTCCTTTGATTGTGCCAATCGTTCCACCTGTTTTCACATTGGCATCATTTGCTTGAAAGGTAGGCACATTCGCATTACTGGAATTGGCATGTGGTGTAACAATCCCATCCACTTCGCGATAGATCACGACCTCTTTTTCCGTAAATGCTTCCTCGTAGTTATCATTCCCACTGTTTGGATCATCATCGGCAGTGGCTTTGATCTTCACCATACCATAGCCACCTGCCCCCTTATATGTGATTTTGCCTGTATCAGGATCAAGATCAATCAAATAAATATCCCCACCACTGATGCTGTAAGTGATTTTAACTCCATCGCTGGTGTTCGCAGTGGCTGTTTCATTCCATGATGTACTAGCTTCGGCAATTGATTTCTTTGTTTGTTGAGGCTGTTGAAATTGAATAGAGAGCTTTGTCTTGTTTACCGTAACTTGTACACGATAATATCCGCATATACCAAAATTATCCTCTGCTTTTATCTTGAAATAATATACACCTTGATGCAAACCACTCTTTACCTTCACAAACACTTCGCTGTTATCACTCAGCACATTCTTTGATAATTCAAATTGTAGATAATCATTCGCATGTTCCGCATCAGTTTCATCATCGCAAATCAATGATAATTGAATCGGCCTTGCACCATCTTGAACCGTAAATTTGCCAATCGTATCACCGACATCCACATTCACATGATATTCATGTGTGTTTGGCGTTGTGGGACTGCCTTCATATACCGCTTGGTACTTAATTTTGGGAGCAGGCACGATTTCAAAAGTCAGTTGGCTTGAGAGTTTGGAACAATCAGCTGGACTATAATCACTTTCACTGTATGCTTCATTGACCACTGCCAATTGATAGTCTCCCACCGAAAGTCCTGTGACATCGAATTCATACTCACTTTCTCCGTTTGCCGTAACGTTTAAAGGCATATAATTAATAAAATTTCCTGCATGATCCAAGATAACTGCAGAAATCGTATAGGGATTTCCCTCCTCATCACTTCCGGAATTTGCCGTAACCGACAGTTTTACTTTCTGTCCCTCACCAATTTGATTGATATAACTTCCGTCTTTTCCTTTAATTCCGTTCAGATTTGCACTCATGTTCGTATTTAATATACGTACTTTCATTGGATCTCCTTCTAAAGATCGGATGTCGGAATATCCTGTCGCCTCGCGCAATTTCACATGTGCCATGCCGCCTTGTTTTCCCAATGAAGCCGCAAAAACCACATCGGAAAGTTTCATTGTTAAAGCCGGGCGAATATCGAGTTTAAAATCCGGATCAATTGCCGTATTGTAAGGTCCCCCTCCAAGTTGATTTCCGATGGATCCTCCTGTCGTAAAGAAACTGGCATCGAATTGAGACCATCCGCCATCATTCGCCACTTCATTACTCCAATAAGCACTGTCGAACATTAAGTCAGCGCTTGAAATCGCCCCTCCTCCATCCAGCACTCCTTCTACATTTCCAACATAAATCAGATAAGCATTATCTTGAAACATAGGGTCATCGACGGTGGCCGGACATGTTCTAAACCAAAGGTTAGGATGAAAACTTGTCAAATTACGGTAAGTTACAATTTTTCTGTTTCTTGCATTAATTGAACCGCTAAATGGAATTAAATAATCTTGAAATACCTTAGATACCCTATAATTGCCCCATACCAATCCATTGTAGTAATAATCGTTTTGTGTTAAACCATAAGCAGATTTGCCAATCGACTCGCTTGCCAGTGTGATATAGCCACTTATTACTTTATTGTTACAAACTGTGTCTGTTGTCCCACAACCATAATCCGTGTAACTCTCTTTCTTTAATATTTGCCACACCATATAATTTCCGTTGTTGGGATTCACAATTCCGGTAAGAATGCGATCACCTTTGATAAATGTATCACCTAAACGACCATAAATCTCACCCCCTGCTTGATAATTACTTGCGGCATCCATTTGAAAATTAAAATAAGCATATCCCACCGATCCCATAACAATCAATGCGACTAAACATGCAAATAGCTTTTTCCACATATTCTAATCATCCTTTCTTTGGATTTCCAAAACAATCATTAAGTACGAAACATAAAAAGAACTCAATCTACTGAGTCCCTCCCTAGTTTTTCATAACAGTGACGACGGTTGTTTCCGCAATGTTCAAATTTTATTTAAAATTTTTTTCACCTTATTTAGCCAGTGCCGTTTCATACATAGATACCCAATTCTGTTTCGCTAATAAACGATAATATTCATTGTCCGCATCTCTTAACAAAATATATTGCGCATATACACTCGCTAATTGATCTTTGGTTTTGGCTTCCATATCATAGCGGTTTGCGGCAAAATCAAGCAGCGTAAAATATGCTTGACGATATTGGCGAATCTCACTTTCCTGATTCATCGCATGCGAAGGCGCCGTATTGGATTGCGTGCTTTGATAAAACAGGATCGCTCCGGCCAAACAAAGTGCCGTAAGCGTGACACTTACCGTTCCAATCCCAAACGCTGAATGTGTACGTCCTTTCCATACAGGAAGTGACAAACGCAGAGGTTGATGCTGAAAGGCATAAAGAAAAGCCGTCGGCAATAACACATCCAAACTTTTAAAATCCAAAGCCGCATGATTTGCTCGACCATGATATGTTTCGATCATACCCCGCAAACCATCCTTTGCATAATGAAGGCGAGATTTCACCGTTCCTTCCGATATCTGCATGATATCGGCAATCTCCTGCAATGATAATTCACTGAAATACTTTAAAACAAGCACTTCACGTTGTGATTGTGGCAGTTGGGCAATGAAATGATGCAGTAAAGCCTGATCACTTTCAAAATGCATCTGCTGCTCCGGAAGCATATAACGGCGTTCTTCTCGTAGTGAAAAACGCGTGTCTGCTTCTTCACTTACTCCGCGAAATTTATTTTTCTTAAACAAGTCCTTGCATTTTGATACCGTTACCGCATTCAACCAATACTTAAACTTACCTTCCTCGCGTACATTCTTTGCCGCATGTCGCACTTTAATAAAGGTTTCCTGCAAAACATCCTTGGCATCCGCATCATTGTGGCAAAGCTCATATGCCACAAAATAGACCAAGCGATGATAGCGCTCATAGATCTCATTAAACGCCTTTTCATCATGTTCTAAGATTGCCAAAAGCTCATGATCTTGCATCTTTTTGTATTGTTTTTCCATTATCATCGCCACTTTCATTTTTTATATTACTTGACAGCCGGCGAAGTGTCAATAAAAATTTGTTATTTTTTATCAAAATTATTATAAATCAATCGCTTTTCTTTATATTTTTTACCAAATAAGAAATGAATAAACACAATACAAATACAATACCGTTTTTTTCGTTAAACATCCCATGGATTCACAAAAAAAAGAAGCGTTGTCACCACAACGACAACTGCTCCATCTTTTGCCTTTGTTCATAATCCAATACATATTGCATATAATCCGTGTTAATTCCATAAGCAGTGGTAATAGGTGTTAATCGCTCATAAAATGCTTGCTGATAAGCAGGATCCAACTTACCGTTTCGATACAGATAACGATACTTTGCCGATAAGTGTGGAAAATGCTCGCGCAGCGTCGCAAAAAATGCTTGCTTTGTTTCACCGCGTAGATGCAGTAAGCCAAACGTCGCATAATCCACCTGTAATTGCACGCCATAAGCACATAAAGCATGCAAAGATGTCTCATCATCATTGAGATAAGGCAATACCGGCATCACATGCATCCCCGTAATTGCTTTCGTATGCTGCTTGATTTGTGCCAGCACTTCCCCTCGCTGAATGGGTGAAAGCGCATGCGGTTCCAGCAGCGTGCTAATACGCTCATCCAAAGTGGTAATGGTGGCCGCAATATTGACATAAGTCAATTCAGCCAATTCTTTGATCAAATCAAGATCACGCAGAATCAAACGCGATTTTGTCGCAATGATACAAGGATTGCGATATTTGATAAGCAGTTTCAAAACGCCTCTCATCAAACCATATTGTTCCTCCGCTGGCTGATAAGAATCACTGACAGAACCAATATTGATCAGTTCATGATGCCAATGTGGTGATGCCAACTGTTTTTCCAACTGCTCTAGAATATTTGTTTTAACGTAAATATCATGATAAAAATCGTTGTGTGCCAAATAACGCTGAGAGTACAAGGCATAACAATAAGCGCAGTGATGAGCACAACCGCGATACACATTCATATCGTAACGATACGGGCCAATCCGCTTGGACAGTTTACGAAAAGCACTTTTACATGTGATCTCATGCACTAACTCAGGATGTTCCATAACTCTTTCAACTCCGTTATTTCAAAATCGCTTTGAATACCTGTGTCATTGCTAATCCCCGGCGCATGAATCCAACATGTCGCAAGGCCTGCCTGTTTTGCCCCACCGATATCCGCAATCAACGAATCACCGATTACCAATATGGATTCCTTTGGCTGATCAAGATGATTGAGCACATGCTCAAAATAAGCGCGCTGCGGTTTTTGCCAACCGATCTCCTCCGAAACGAAAACATGATCAAAATAAGGACGCAGGCCACTTTTTTCTAAGCGATGATGCTGGGTGGAGGCATAACCATTTGTAATGATATGCAGTTCATAATTACGAGCCAGTTGTGATACAACCGCTAAGGCATCTTTCATTAAATCGCAGCCTTGATCCAGCCATGAGCGATAACTGCGCTCCATTGCCTTACCATCACGCTGTAAATGAAAATGCGCTAACAACATGGGAAAACGCTGCGTAAAGATATATTCCTTCGGGTATTGACCCTGTTCAAAGCCCTTCCATAACTGTGTATTCAACTGTTGATAATATTTGCGGCAGGCTATGGGATCAGGTATTTGAAATTGTGTAAATACATGAGATAAACCGGTTTCCTCTGTCTGCTTGAAATCAAGCAACGTACCATCCAAATCAAACAATAAAACTTTAAATGCCATGCCCATTCCCTGCCTTTCATCTAAAAGCCATATTTATGCATATTATACAATAGCCTGATTGGGGATGCAAATGCACTTTCTCTCTATGCAAACCATATCCCAACAACCAAAGCAGGGTAAGCACAAACTCACCACCCACATAGGATTCAACCCTTTATTCACGCAAAAAAGAACGCATTTACAGCGTTCCTTTAGGCCGATTTCACATGGATTGTATACGCACCATCCGCTACATCCAAGTACAAGACATCATCTTTGCCAACCCCACTTTCAATCATCCTGTGTGCAATCAGCGTTTCAATATTCCTTTGAATATAACGTTTCATCGGTCTCGCACCATACACCGGATCCACCCCCTGTTTCGCAATCATGGCATACACTGCATCCGATACCTCCAAAACAATATCCTTTTTTGCCAAGCGATCATGCAATTCCTGCATAAATTTATGCGCAATCTTCCCCAGCATATCATCATCCAACGCATGAAAAATCACAATTTCATCAATGCGATTCACAAATTCCGGTTTGAAAAAACGTTTGACTTCCTGAAGATAATTCGCTTCTCGCTCCTTGGTTTGATCAAAAGCAAACTGGGCTCCCAAATTGCTTGTCATAATCAACAACGTATTCTTAAAATCAACGGTTACACCCTTCGCATCCGTAACCCGTCCATCATCTAATATCTGTAACAGAACATTGAATACATCAGGATGTGCCTTTTCCACCTCATCGAATAATAAGATAGAGTAAGGATTGCGTCGCACTGCCTCAGATAATTGACCGCCTTCTTCATAACCGACATAACCCGGAGGTGCTCCAATCAATCGCGCTACACTATGCTTTTCCATGTATTCACTCATATCAATGCGAATGATATGTGATTCACTATCAAACAATTGTTCAGCAAGTGCCTTAGCAACCTCGCTCTTGCCTACACCGGTTGGACCAAGAAATAGAAAACTGCCAATTGGACGATGTTCATCCTGTATTTGTGCTTTAGAGCGCAAAATCGCATCCGTAAGCAAGCCCAAGGCATGATCCTGACCGATCACACGCTTTGCCAATGCATCTTTTAAGCCCAACAGTTTTTTGCGCTCACTTTCTACCAAACGTGTTACTTCGACTCCACTCCATTTCGATACGATCTTTGCGATCATTTCCTCATTGACGATCTCTTGAATCAAGGCATCCTGTTTTTCTTTTTCGCCCTGTTCGCGAATTTGCTTTTCCAATGCGGGAATCGTTTCATACTGTAAACGGGCTGCTTCTTCATAACGCGCCTCATTTTGCGCCTGTTCCAGCGCCAAGCGCGCTTTCTCCAAGCGTACCTTCGCTTCCTTGCTTGCGTTTAGTTCCGCCTTTTCATCCTCCCATTTCGTATGCAATTCATCACGTTTACCACATAACTGTGCCAATTCTTTGCGAATATCCTCACGGCGTGCCACTGCCTTTTTATCATCTTCCTGTTTCAAAGCCGCTTCTTCAATCTGTAACTGCATAATCCGACGCTGATACTCATCCAGTTCCTGCGGCATTGATTCCATCTCCACTCGCAAAGTAGCACATGCTTCATCAATTAAATCAATCGCCTTATCGGGTAAAAAACGGTCGGTGATATAGCGATTAGATAGAGAGGCTGCCGCTAAAATCGCCTCATCCAATATTTTCACACCGTGATAAGATTCAAAGCGATCCTTTAGACCACGCAGAATCGAGACGGTATCCTCTAGCGTAGGCTCCTTTACCATTACACGCTGGAAACGACGCTCCAATGCGGCATCCTTTTCAATATACTGGCGATATTCCTGAAAGGTTGTCGCACCGATACAGCGCAGTTCACCACGCGCCAACATTGGCTTTAATAAGTTAGCCGCATCCATAGAACCTTCACTTTTACCGGCTCCCACCAAATTGTGCAATTCATCAATAAATAAGATGATACGGCCTTCTGCTTTTCTTACTTCTGTTAAAACTGCTTTTAATCGTTCCTCAAATTCGCCGCGATATTTCGCACCGGCAATCAACGCTCCCATATCCAATTCAATCAACTGTTTATCCTTTAAAGACTGGGGCACATCGCCTTTCATGATTCGCCATGCGATGCCTTCCACTACCGCGGTTTTACCTACCCCCGGCTCACCAATCAGAACCGGATTATTCTTGGTTTTACGCGATAATATTTGAATGACACGACGAATCTCATCATCACGACCAATGATTGGATCGATACGCCCTTGTTTTACTTCTTCCACCAAATCACGTCCATATTTTAATAGTGATTCCACTTGGCTTTCCGCTGTTTGACTGTCCATACGCATCCCTCCTCTTCGCTGTAATTCTGCCTCCTTACAAGCATCCTCCCGCAACGCAAATTCCTTCACCAAACGCTTGGCAATATAGGAGCGATTGAACATCAACGCAATCCACAAGGAAGCAACGCCCAAATAGGTCTCATTTACCTCATCGCTCCATTTTCTTGCCTGATTGAAACTCTGGATCACCGTAGAAGAAAACTGCGGATTTCCATTATCGCTCACCGCGATTCTGCCCATTTCCGCTTCAATTAAAGTCAATGCGCGCTGTGGATCTACCTTCAGCCGCTTCCATAAGCCCTCCAAAGTATCATCCTCAAAGATTGCCTTTAATAAATGAATCGTATCCACCACCGCATGACCATAGCTTTTACAAGCAGTAACCGCCTGCATTAAAATCATCTGAAGTTTTTCAGAACATTGCTCAAAATTCATCGCAATCCCTCCTTTTAGCACTCTAGTACCTTAACTGCTAACATAAGTATAACACATTTTTTAGCACTGTCAATACAAGAGTGCTAATAAATATCTTCTTTTCTTTTATTGCGTCACAAGTGATGCTTTGAAAAAATAAAATTCATCTGAATACTAAATACAGCGAATCGCTCTATGCATGAATAGAATACCCCCATACAGACGTCTTATCACAATCTTTACTGTTTTTGATCAACTTATGAAACACAACGTATTACCTCCAAATAACCTCTATTTGCTCTATATACTTTCTCCTTGTTCTGATTGTTTTTTTTCTGACACATGCTATAATGAAATACACTTGGAGGTGATACGATGAATACAAATCCATTAAAACAAATGATTAAAAAACGTCAAGCAGGTGCAGCCATCGGCATCTATTCCTGTTGTAGCGCGAATACCTATGTGATTGAAGCAGCTTTATTGGCTGCGAAACGCGATTCTTCCTGTGTTCTGATTGAGGCAACCGCCAATCAGGTAGATCAATTCGGCGGCTATACAGGGATGACCCCGGCCGCATTTTATCAGTTTGTACATCAACGTGCAAAGCAATTGGGTGTGCCAAAGGAGCGAATCTTTCTAGGTGGTGATCATCTTGGACCCCTGACCTTTGCGAAACAAAAAGAAGTCGATGCGATGCAGGCCGCAGCTGAATTGGTGCGTGCCTATGTGCTGGCAGGTTTTACGAAAATTCATATTGATACCAGCATGCGCCTTAAAGATGATCCTGTATCACAACCGCTCAGTGATGATGTGATTGCGCGCCGTGGTGCTTATCTGATCAAAGTATGTGATGAAGCATATCAGGAGCGCCTATGCAAGGTAGCGGATGCCGTGGCACCACTTTATGTCATCGGTAGTGAAGTACCAATTCCCGGTGGTGCTCAGCATAATGAAACATTACAAATCACCAAGCCAAAGGATTTACATGCCAGCATTCAATCGTTTCAAGCAGCGTTTGCGCAACAAGGGATCATGGATCGCTGGGAGGATGTGATCGCCTTTGTCGTACAGCCGGGTGTGGAAGAAAAGGATGATGGCTGTAGTGAATATGATCGTGTCAAAGCGAAAGCATTGATGGAAAGCCTGCATGCTTATCCTAATCTTGTCTATGAGGGGCATTCCACCGACTATCAGACCAGCATGAAACTGCGAGAAATGGTAGAGGATGGCGTCGGTATATTAAAAGTAGGACCGGCCCTAACCTATGCACTGCGAGAAGCTTTATTTGCTTTGAGCTATATTGAATCATTAACCATGCATCATCAACCTGAACAAACCAGCCATTTCATCGAATGCTTAGAGGAAGCGATGAAACAAACCCCCAAGTATTGGCAAACGCATTATCATGGCAATATGCCCCAACAATGGCTGAAACGCAAATTCTCTTTCAGTGATCGTTGTCGCTATTATTTGAATGACCCATTAGTAGAAGCAGCGCAGGCAAAACTAATAGCCAATCTGCGTCAAACCAAAATCTCTTTCAGCCTGCTTTCCCAGTTTATGCCAAATCAATATCGAAAAGTCAGAAATCATCAACTAAGCGCAGATCCCCACGATCTAATCATAGACCATATCATGGAAACCATAGATGATTATTTGTACGCGACCCATCAGAACCAACTATTTGAATCATTTCCTGTATAATTTAACAGCGAATGGTCACAAACAACCTAACACATAATTTAACATAAACAATTGAAATTTTATCGACAAGCATTCGTTATACTATACCCGAGATAAGCAAGAACAGCTTATCTTCCTATTTTCCCCTTCTCATTTATCATATTTTCTCTCTTTTATAGCATGTAAAGAAAAGATGCGCACAGACAGCGCATCTTTTCATTTGTTTACTTTATTCCTGTAACTGAATGACTTCTTCAAGAGCCTTATTTTAACAACGGTGTCAAAGCACTTTCCAACTGTGCCGCCGGCTGATATCCCATCAACTGCTTCACTGCTTTGCCATCTTGGAATAAAATCATAGTGGGAACTGACATAATGCCGTATTTCATTGCCAAGTCACCGCTCTCATCAATATCTACCTTCACAATCTTTACTTTGCCTTCTAATTTTGTCGCCAATTTCTCCAATTCCGGCGCCAACATTTTGCATGGTCCGCACCATGTCGCAAAAAAATCGACAAGTACAGCCGGTTCATTCTTGGTTAATTGCTCAAATTCACCTGCGTTAATTACTTTCATGTTCATACCTCCTAATGTCAAATATAGTATACCACAAGATCTATAAAAAGCATCATGATTTGCCTAAAAATATAGGGATCCTTATATGGTAATAGGCCGCGTCTTGGCATGTATCCTGCTTATATTGCTTAAGTGAGAGCGTGGTATCGGCAAGAACGTTGTTGCCTTATCCACTAAAAAGAAAAAGCCAAGGATCTTTTCCCTTGCCCTTAACCTACTACAATCGTTCCAACATCTTCATACAGCCATCCACCACGCAATTCAATGGCTGTTCTGCCACATAGACCGGTATTTTCAATTCTTGTTTCAACAGTTCATCAAAATCATGTAACAGCGCCCCGCCACCGGTAAGAATCAAGCCTCTTGTCATAATATCTGCGGCCAATTCAGGTGGTGCTACATCCAACACCGTCTTGCATGCCTTAACAATCTCCTGTAAACTCCCCTCAATACACTGCGCAATCTCATTGCTTGTGATCTCAATCGCAGTTGGCAAGCCACTGGTCATATCACGACCATTGACTTTCATCGTCTTATCATCCTGTTCTTTGCGCAGAGCACAGCCAATCTCAATCTTAATCGCCTCGGCGCTCATCTCCCCTATCGCCAGTTTCTTTTCCAAGCGCATGTAATCAATGATATTTTTATTCAGGCGATTACCAGCCACCTTGATTGAGGCCGAACAGACAATGTCACCCAAAGAAATAACCGCAATATCAGTGGTTCCTCCTCCCATATCCAAAACAAAACTGGCAATCGGCTGGCCGATATCCAATCCAGCTCCAACCGCTGCGACCTTTGGCTCTTCCTCAATATAAACCTTTTTTGCGCCGGCATGATACGCACAGTCACGAATCGCATTACGCTCTACACTTGTAATATTGGTCGGGCAACAAATTAAGATTTCATTGCGCGTAAACATCTTTTTCAAAGCACATTTTTTAAAGAAATGCGCCAGCATCATGTCTGTGGCCTCATAATCCGCAACCACACCATCCTTTAATGGATAAATGGTGCGCATATTCTTCGGTGTTTTACCAACCATCGCCTTCGCTTCATTTCCGGCTGCGATACATTTCTTACTGGCGGTATCAATCGTGATGACACTCGGCTCATTCACAATCACGCCTTCTTTATCGACACAGATCAAAAGATTGGTCGTACCCAGATCAATTCCGATTTTTTTCACCGCATGCGTCCTCCTTGTTTACCCTTATCATCATTCCCCAAACTAAGGTTATTATAACACCAATGATCGGACAATGTCAGTGTTTTTTCATCCTTTTCCTTCCTCACTTAAATGATATACGCTGTACCCTTATTTCAAGATCACTTTTATTTCCATATCCGCTTGGATCAGTGTACCGCTTTTTATGCTTTGTTCTCTAACGCTGCCACTGCCTTCACAAAGGATATCCAAACCGGCAATCTCCCCATATTGTCTAACATCCTTCAATGACCAGCCACTCATATCTGGCATAGTGATATTGGTGCCGTCGGTACGTATGAATACATTTTGATGCGAAATCAAAGTATCCTGTGCCTGTGGGTATTGTTTCACTACTGCGGAGCCATCCCCGATGATAATATTTTTCACGTTATAGGATTTCATTTTTTGATTCACATAATCCAAAGAATGATTCATCAAAGCCGGCATTTCATATTCCTGCCAACCGGTATATGCCTCATCACCACTGTTCGCCCGCTCCCCACTGACACCGGTCGCAATCAATGCCTGACGAAAAGCATTTTGAAAGGGTTCCCCGGTATAAGTTAAGAAGTCCGGAGCCTCAAACACATAGTACATCATTACTTTGGGATCATCATAAGGAGCCGCTCCCATAAAGGAATTGACATACATAGAGGAAGTATATTCACCATTGATGGCTACTTCACTTGTGCCGGTTTTACCGATGACTTCCACATCATCCATATGATAGCGCCCGTAATTGCCCATGTTTTTATCATTGACCACCTTATACATGAGTTCTTTCATCTTATCCGCCGTCTCCTTGGCAATCGGAGTGCCTACCACCTGCGGGCCATACTCTTCAATGACTTCTCCATTATAGCTGTTCACAATTTTATCAATGAAATAAGGCTTCATCATCTTGCCATCATTAAACAAAGCAGTATATGCCTGTACCATCTGCATCGCAGTCACACTGGAGCCTTGGCCAAATCCGGTGGTTAATTTCTCAATCGGGTAGGTATAGTTTTTTACGCCTACCTCTTCTCTTGTGACTCCGACCATATCCACCGGCTGAAAGAAGTTAAAGCGATCCAAATATTCCTCAAATACATTGGTTGGTAAATGGCTCGTCAACAACTCGGCAATACCGACATTACTGGAACGGGCAAATCCTTCTTCAAACGAAATCGTACCATAATCACGCCCCATCGCATCATAGATCGTCTCCTCTGCCTGCGCTTTACTGTTTACACGAATTGCTTTGCCATTGGCAATCCCCATATAGAATTGGCCACTTTGATACGTCTTTCCATAGGGAAAATTACCCGAATCAATGGCTGCCGCATAAGTAATTGACTTCATGACGGAACCGGGTTCATACATATAATCACAAGGAACATTATGATAGTCCTTGATATCGAGTTCATTTAGATCAAATGTAGGATATGAGGCATAACCAAGGATTTTACCGGTTTCTACCTCGACAATCACACCCCATGCGCGCTGCGCATGAAATTCATTCATCGTTGTCTCCAAGCATTTTTCCAACGCCACTTGTACATTTTTGTCCAAAGTTAAATAGACATCATTGCCATTGACTGCCTGATCCGTCACATATTTAGAGCCGGGCAAAACGGTTCCACTGGCTGAGGCGGAATAACGCTCCTCACCATCACTGCCCTTTAAGTATTCATCCAAGACGCTTTCAATTCCCATGCGTCCCACCATACGCCCTGCCTCATCATCATACTGTGCATAACCGATTAAATAAGACGCAAACTTACCATTGGGATAGAAACGCTTACTGGACTTGGAAAATTCAATACCGGGAAGAGCCAAGGCATCAATCGCTTCCTTTTGTGTGATGCTTAAGTTTTTCCCTTTCAATCCAAATTCTGTCTGATACTGATTATTGGCCTGTGCCATCTCAAAATAATTCATCATCTCGGAAACTTCCATATTAAGCATCGGAGCCAGTTTTTCCGAGGTTAATAAGGGATCACTGACGTATTCAGGCACATCCCCGATACCTGTATGCGAAGGATCCAAAATCGCAAAAATTGTATAGGTATCCACATCCTGCGCTACGATTTCCTTATTGCGATCATAAATATATCCGCGACTTGCCGAGATCACTCTTGTTTTTTCAGCGGAGCTGCTGTAAACGGAGACCAATGTTCCAGAGCGAAAATGCGTTTTTGATATCATCGTATAAAGCACATTACAAACAACCAGTGCGGCAATTATCACACAGATGATAGATATATTGGTTAATGTGCGATTGGCACGCTTTGGATTCATTGTGACGCTCACCTCTTTGTCTTGTCATGTGCTGTTTTCAGATAAATGGATAGCAACAATCAGATTTATTGTTATTCTGCATTTGATTCTATATATTTTACCACACTACATAGATGAAAAACAAAGGTTCCGATAAACTGTGATAAAATGGAAAAAAAGGAACGCAGTGCTTCCCTTTACCACAAGCAAATTTCATATAATCCTGTTATTCTCCGCCAAGTATTTTTACATTCGCTTGATAGGCTTTGATTCCATCCTTCTCGGCAATTCGCGCAATATAATCATACGTTGACATTTCCTTCACAGCGGTTTCCAGTGTTCGCACCTGTACTTTCAACTGATCCTTTTCCGCTGTCTTTTCCTGTGCTGTCTGTGACAAGACATAATTATAGGAGCGTAGTATTGTAACACTGCCGATATAAGCAAAAATGGAAAAAGCAAAGAATAGGGTAATCAATGCCTGCACCCGCAGTTTACGTTTACGTTTTACGATTTTTGCCATGTCTATCAAATCCTTTCAATGATCCGCAGCTTCGCGGAGTGTGAGCGATGATTGGCAGTCAGCTCGTCCGCCCCTGCCGTAATCGGCTTTTTATTGATCAGCCGATAGCCTGCCTGTGGAAGATCCTGAGGCAGAATCGGTATACGTTTATCCATTTGTGGGGGTGTGCTGGCCTTTACAAAGGCTTCTTTGACCATCCGATCTTCCAGAGAATGAAAGGAGATGATACAAAAGCGTCCCTGTGGCGCTAATAGTTGTAAGCCTTCCTGCAAGACAATGCTTAAAGCATGAAGTTCATCATTGACTGCGATACGCAGAGCCTGAAAACTTTTTTTGGCCGGATGACCTTTCTTATGAACGATTCGCTGCGGCAATGCCTCCTTAATCAACTCAGTCAATTGAGCGGTAGTCTCTATCGGTTGATTTGCGCGTACCTCCATGATCCGGCGCACAATCAATTTAGCAAAGCGCTCCTCACCATAGCGATACAAGATATCACACAGGTCTTCATAGGACCATGTATTCACGATTTCATGAGCAGTAAGTGCTTGTCTTTGATCCATACGCATATCCAATGGCGCATCGAAGCGATAAGAGAAACCACGTGATGCCTCATCAAATTGTGGCGAGGAAACACCTAAATCCAATAAGATTCCATCCACTTGATGGATGCCAAGGTGAGCAAGTTCCGTTTTCATCTGTGCAAAGTTTGTATGAAACAAGGTGAAGCGATCACTGATTGCCGCCAAACGTTCCTGTGATTCCGCGATGGCGCTTTGATCGCGGTCAAAGGCAAATAAATGGCCATCAGGGATTTGCTTCAAAATCGCTGCGCTATGCGATCCTCGTCCCAGTGTACCATCGACATAAATACCATTTGGCTTCATTGCCAAGCCGGTGATGCATTCCTTTAATAAAACTGGATTGTGCTTCATAGAATAAACTCACTTAAACTTTCGGCAATGTCCTCGAAGCTTGCGCTTGCTTCTTCATCAACCTGTTCCCAACGATCCTTCGCCCATACCTCAAAGTGGTTGGCCGCACCAATGATCATGCACTCTTTGGTGATATTGGCAAGTGCAATCAAACCGGCCGGCAGCAATACACGCCCCTGAGCATCAATTTCACATTCAGCCGCCTTACTTGTCATCATTCGCACAAACATGCGGGCATCCTTCTTAGTGGTCGGCAGTTGCAGCAATTGTTCGTAAATCTTATCCCACTGATCCTTGGTATAACCATTCAAACAACCATCCAAACCACGGGTAATGATCACTTTCATGCCTAACTCTTCGCGGAATTTAGCGGGGATGATCATCCGTCCTTTTTTATCAATACTGTGCGCAAATTCACCCATGAACAAGACGATCACCTCCACTTTCCACCACTTTATGGTATTTTCCACCACTATTATACCGTTTTTATCTTCATTTGTATAGGTTTAATTGCGATTTTTATTTTACAATTATTTCCTGTGTTCTACACGGTAATGGAGAATCAAGTGATGTCATGGAGGATGAAGCAAAAAAAGACAGGAAAGCAAGTTTTCCTGTCGGCAAAAACAAATCTGTTCCTAAATACATCCACGTTTTCATTGGTTATAAAATAAATAAATCTCATAATTGGCGCAATGCTTCCACAATTTGCGTTTTACGTGTGGTTTGTTCATCTCTTTGCTTGATGCATTGGGCAGGGATGCCTGCCATCACACTGTCTGGCGCAACATCTTCAATGACAACCGCACCTGCCGCAATCACCGCTCCCTGATGAATATGAACTCCCTCTAATACAACTGCGTTGGCACCGATCGTCACATCATCTTCCACAATGACCGGCGTTGCACTAGGCGGCTCAATCACACCGGCTAATACCGCTCCCGCCCCAATGTGACAATGATCCCCGATTTGAACGCGTCCCCCGATGACTGCGCCCATATCAATCATCGTATCTTTGCCGATATAGGCACCTATGTTCACAATCGCTCCCATCATAATTACTGCACGCTCTTGAATCACCACCTGTTCACGGATAATGGCGCCCGGTTCAATGCGGGCAGACAGTGTTTTAATATCCAACAGTCCTACTGCACTGTTGCGACAATATGCCTCGATCTCAATCGCTTCGATTTGATCGGCATACGCGGTTAAAATTGGGGCGATGATTTCATAATCACCAATTACCAGTGAACCCTGTCCAAACACTTTGGCACCCGGAAAAGCAAGCGGCTGCCGAGTGCGCAAATGTACTTTCACCGGAGTTCTACGCTTACTGTGTGCTATATAATCAATCAATTCTTGCGTATCCATTCTATATCTCTCCTATCATATCTTTGGGTGTATAGAAACCATTGGGTTGTTGAATCAACCAGCGCGCACAACGTAAGGCGCCATTCACAAAAATACTGCGATTCAGTGCGGTATGTTTGATTTCCAATATCTCCTCATTACCTAAAAACAAAAGCGTATGTTCTCCAGCAACAGTGCCACCGCGCAGGGAATGAACGCTGATCGCATCCGGATGAATCTGTGTATACAATGTTTCCAAAATAGCGAGTGCCGTACCACTTGGCGCATCCTGTTTACGGGCATGATGCATCTCCATCAAACGCACATCAAAGGTATCCTTTACATCAGGAAGAATTGCTTCAACTGCCTTTAACATTGCCGCAATGCCAAACGCATAATTATGCGCATACATTAGCGGAACTTCCTGAGCCAACTCATACATCGCATCATATTGATCATAGCTTAATCCGGTCGTTCCCGACAATAAGGCACAGCCGCTATACTTCGCATAGCGCAGGGCAATGTCAAGGGAATCACGATGGGAAAAATCAATGATCAAATCCACCGGCTGCGTCAAATGATACAATTCCTCTTCCTGAAAGCGATTGACCACGAGTACACACTCCATATCAGCACTGGCCGCAATCGCCTGATGAAGTCGCTTCCCCATTTGTCCATATCCATTCAGCGCCACATGAATCATCGTTTCTTTCCCTCCTATCGCTTACGCCACCTTTATTATATGCATTCAGCTATCCCTTTCATGATGCATCGCGCGCTACCCTGCATGGTAATGCGTTCATCTTCATGAACAGTGATGGTTAGCGTACCATATGGAAGAAGTACCTCTGTAACACGTTCCACGTAGCCGCGAACAAAGGCATCCCATACCGCTGCACAACACCCGCTTCCACAAGCGTTGCTCATACCCACTCCCCGCTCATAGGTTGTTACACGCAGATGAGTACGATCTAGCACCTCCACAAAATTTACATTGGTGCCATTAGGAAACAACGGATGCTCACACAGCGCCTCACCCAATGTGACAAGATCTTTTCTACTTTTTTTAATACCATATACAATCGCATGCACACTGATCACAAAACATGCATCCAAACTCAATTTCGTTCCTGCAATCTCCAACGGATAGTCCCACAGTGCCACTGCTGGTAAATCCGGATATTTCTGTGCATCCATACTCGGTTTTGGACTGGTAATGGAAACCAAAAAGGGGGTAATGGCATCCACATGTACCTGCATATCGCCTGATTTGGTTCGCACCAGATAGGATCGCTTGTTACATATCCCTTCTTCATATACATATCGAGCAAAACAGCGTAATCCATTCCCACACATTGCCTCAGTGCCATCACAATTATAAAAGTGCATCGTCAACGGTTCATCCGCAACAATAATCAACCCATCTGCGCCAATTCCCATATGGCGATCACATAAACGCTTTGCCATATCATCATAGGTATGCTTACCACAGTCTACTGCCTTTACAATGATAAAATCATTGCCACATCCTTCATATTTGCTGCATGCGATCATAATTCTCCTCTTTTCTAAAGTGCTACAAAACAGACATCTTATCTTTTATTTTATGCTCACATGATTCAAAACAGCACCAAATCCATAAAAAGACATGGCCAAGCACATATCCGCATAAAATGAAACATGAATGACGAGGAGAGATCATCATGGAACGGATTCAAATCATGCGCAGAGAATTGCATCAAATTCCTGAATTAGAGCGACGTCTACCTAAAACGATCGCATATATCAAGCAAAAATTAGCGCCGCTTTCCTGCTCTATATTTACCCCTTGCACCAGTGCCCTTTGTGCCTACTTTAATTTTCACAAACCAACAACCATTGCGTTTCGCAGTGACATGGACGCACTTCCCATCAGTGAATGCAATGACATTGCCTATCATTCCACTCACCCCCATCAGATGCATGCTTGCGGTCATGACGCCCATATGGCCATTTTGCTGGAATTCGCCCAACGGGTTCATGAACAAAAGCAGTGTGCCTATAATGTACTGCTCGTGTTTCAGCCAGCGGAAGAAACCGGCGGCGGTGCAAAGGATATCGTAAACAGTACAGTTTTATCACAATATCATGTTATAGCGATGTTTGGCTTTCATGTATGGCCAAACTTACCAAGTGGAACCATCGCCTCCAAAAAAGGTGCAATGATGGCGCGATCCAGTGAAATCGACGTCACTTTTTACGGTAAAAGTGCCCATATTGCACAGCGTGAGCGTGCCCATGATGCTTTAAGCGCGGCCACCTTTTTCCATCAGCGATGGATAACAGCGAGCGCCAAGTGGTCAAAAGAAGAATGTCTGATTGCCTTTGGACTGTTAAAAAGTGGTTCTGTCCGCAATGCGATCAGCGATCAAAGTATCCTACAAGGTACACTGCGCAGTTTAGATGATGCGGTATTTACAAACGCTTTGACCGAGATGAAGCGATTAGGAAAGGAAGCAGCACATACCTATGGCTGTCGTTTTGATCTGCATGCCTCCAAAGGTTATCCACTGTTAAGCAATGATGCCACACTGTTTGAGCGCTGTCAGGCACAGCTAAGCAATCTGCATGAGCTACATGAGGCAAACTTATTAAGCGAGGATTTTGCCTATTATACGCAAATACTACCCTGCGTCTTTTTCTATTTAGGAATCGGCCCCTGTCCTGCGCTGCATAGCGATCAATTCGATTTTGATGACAGTATATTGCCTGTGGCTGTGGATACTTATCTGCGCTTACTTCAATTATCATGAAGGTCTAATCACCACCCTCACTAACCTTAACAAAACAAAGATGTATATCAGTGTGAAGTTCTGCAAAACGAAACAAACAAAAAAACACACTCCTGAATGAGTGCAAATCATACCCTAGTCTAATCTAGTTTTTTCTATTTGTCCTTTATTTTGCCTACTTTTATTTTGTTCAATGAATTACTTTTCATCTAGTTGATTAAATTGACCATAGGCACCACAGCGAACAACCAATGAATAAAACGCTGCTCAGGGTTGTACCAATGATACCCAGCACAAAGCCGGCAATTGCCGAACCATTTGTCACGTTCCATTTGACTTGGGTACTGAATATAATTGCACAAATCCCACATATCAAAGCAAATATCCATCCGGGATAATAAGCCAATGAGCCAACACAGGATAGGATACCCAAGCACAAAGCATAGATGCCTTTTTGATTTTGGTGCTGTACCTGCACATTATTTTCCATGTACATCCTCCTTTGTCGTGACCTTCATATTTTCATAACTGCCTTCCACTACATAGATCTGTTCTTCGCCGCAAAGTTCCACTAGCTGCGCATCATCACTTGCCACAACCCCTAGTTCCATTCCCTTTTGGTAAGCGGCCAAAATCAGTTCGGTATCGAATCCTTGCGGCGTTTGAGCCTGCATCAATGTTTCGCGCTGTGGGGTGGTGAGTACACAGCCATCCTTTACTTGCTTGATGGTATCCTTCACAGCCACACATAACAATGCGGCGCGATGATCCTGTAAACAAACAAGCAAGCGATCCAAACAGTCTTTTGAAAGCCATGGTCGTGCCCCATCATGAATCAGCACCTTTGTTTCCCTGATCTGACACAAGCCATAATATACAGATGCTTGTCGCGTAGCCCCACCATATACAAACTCAATGCGCGGATCGCTGCATTCCTGTCTCATCATCTCCTCATCGCTTTGCGCAATGACTAGTACAATCTGCTTACAACGCGGATCTTCACAAAAAATCCGCATGGTTTGAGATAATACACTCTGTCCATTTTGCAGGCGATAAAACAGTTTATTATAGCCAAGTCCCATCCGCTCGCCACTTCCAGCTGCCATAATCAGTGCCGCATACTCCATTCGATACCTCCACACCCCCTCATCTATTCCAATACTTCCCCCTATCAAAAACTGTCCTACTCACAGAAGAAAGGAATCATCATACATAGAAACACTCCATGCTTTCCAAACAGATACAACCCAAACGTCCGCCAAATCCACACCCACAATCAATCGCAATATGATGCGGATTACAATAAATTGTATCACGATTTGATGGCTTGATCTCATCACCTGTCAACATGGATTCATAAATGGAACGCGTTGGTATATGACCGCTGACAATCGTGCAATTATCATATCCCACTGTATAATCCATAGGGAGGAAAATCAATTCAGCAATATCATAATCCTCCAAGGAACGCCCCTTTGTAAAATTGGCCAAACCCGCATGCACCAGCACAAAGTTACGCTTATCAATTGTCAATTCTTCAAACAGCGTAAATTCAGCCAAATAATCCAGTATATCCAAGCGCTCCTGTGGGCTCAAATCCCAAAAAGCAGATAGTGTAGCCGCTCCTCCCACAGCGATCCATTCCTGTAAGCCTTGCAAATGTTCCCCATCCAGATGCGCAATCGTTTCCTCATTGATTGGCTGAAGCAGCCATTGCAGGCAGTTCGCTGCCATATACTCATGATTGCCCAACAGCGGAATCACATTATCACGCATCATCATATCCTGCAAAATGCGAATCCCACCTTCACCACGATCCAATACATCGCCCAATACAAACAGCGTATCTACCGATCGCAGCTGGATCAATGACAGCATCTGCCGATACCTTTCATAATCACCATGCACATCCGCTATACAATAATGTTTGCCTTGCTTGTTCATCATCGCTCCCCATTTCTCATATTCAATCGCATGCAACTCCACTTGCTTTTGAATGTGGTCTGTACAACTTCGATTATCATGCTTATCGCTTTTTTATCATTTTCATGAATAACAACTGTCTCACCAGTTTATGCGCATCCTCCTCCGTTTGCCTTTCAATAAATTCATAAAATGCATCCTCATCATAATCACTCACCAGCTGCAATAACTCCGGATCCATTTCCTCCATAGGATTTTCAAGCAACAACGCTTCCTCAAACTGCTCAGCGATCAGTTCCTCCTTACATGGATGAAGGCGTAGATCAACTGAAAACGGTGCGCATAAAGATCGAAGCAGTTCATAAAGATGAGGATCTTCCACATCAATTCGCTGTGGCACGCCATAAGTTTCCATATAAGAACAGAAGCAATCACGAATCTCCTTCATCACCAATTGCTGATCTTTACTGTTCAGTTTATGCAGGAAACCGGTTCTTTTTCCGGCAGCCGCAATATAAAATATATGATTCTCCTTTGATCGAATCAAATCCGGTATCGCAAGCAAGTTAATTGTCAAGCGTTCCGTACTCACTCGCTTCTGCTTGATTCGCTCCACTGCTGCCTTAGGCAGTTTCAAACGGCTTTTAGGAAGATTTAACTCATATGGGAAATCCCCTATCTTTAAGCGATTACCCTCAATCCTGATGAATAATGCCCTGTTGTCCGCAAGCGATGGCACATAGACATCATTTCCCTCGTCAATATGCATTTGCATGGTATCAAACACAGCCGCAAGGATATCAAACAGATCACCAAGTCCCAAAAACTCTTCTTTCTCAATCATCCGTTCTCCTTCCCCTGCACTGCTATAAGAGATGAACATTTCCATGTTCATGTCTTCCTCTTCCTCATCCACGGGAAATTGAAAGACGATCGCCTCTCGATATAATTCCACATTGCGCAAAGGGTCAGAACTGCACAAAAAGCGATTTACCAAATCCTGCTTCTTTCGATATACTTCTACAGCTCGATAAGATGCTTCATTATAAATTAAAAGTTCGTATGCTTTATTCGGTTTTTGTACCGACACCACAGTCGGCGACTCGCAAAACTCGACCCAAGATTCTAGCAAACGCGCACACCATTCAAAGGGTGTCTCTTCTTCTGTCTCATCGCTGATTTCAGCTAACCTGTCACGAATGCTTTCTTCCTCAAAAGGCTCTTGCTGCTGTGCAAGCCACGCCTTGATAAAATCATGATCGGGATGTTTGGGATCCGCAAGAATGCGCTGTTTTTCATAATATCCCTCACACCCTCCCGTATCTTCTGCCAAGGGCTCCTGTTCCCAATCAAGCAAGAGGGGACACGTCTTTTCCTGTTCTTCGCTATACTGCGCCTCTCTTTCCACCGTGATACGATGCGTCCACCAATCTCCCATATCATAGATATACTCCCAAATTTCTCCTACCCGCATGCTATCCTCCAGCATATACACACGCGCATTCAAACTTGTATCAGTACCTTGCCCAGCATCCTCTACATCCACAAATGCCTGCTGATCTCTTAAGCGCTTGAATATATAATTATGTATATTTTTCCAACCAAATAAAACCTGCATACATTTATGCAATTCGTGAAATGATGCATCATTCGGTATCTGAAGTCGCCGCCAAACAAGCGGTTCACTTCCTACCAACTCTATTCTCAATACATAACCATGGTTGCTATTCATCTTCATACCTCCCAGTTTTCACTTTCGCTTTGATCACGTCACACTAAGTATAACAGAAAATGATAGGAAATGCCTTAACTTTTGTATCTTTATCCAACAAAACTACAAGTTCATACAGATTAACAACGCCTAAAGCTTCATCGCACATATGCCATTCATTCACACTTCCTGATTGCTCACAAGAAGATGTTTCCACCATAAAAAAACTGCCGGTACAGGCAGCCATCCTTTCTATCCAAATTCAATCCTGAGTTATTACACACAATTGCTCATAAATCAATCGTCCCAACTTTCCGATCAATTTTTTATTGATACTCATATCTTGACAATCATAGAGAGAAACACCAACATAATACAAGGTATTCTTGATTTTCATCACACCCATATCATGATTTAAATTGCTCAATGTACCGGTTTTATGAGCAAAGGGTACCGGTTGATAAATATAACGCATCAACTGATTCTGACAGCGCTGATTATAAAGCATAGCGATTGCCAAATCACACAATTGCGGTGTTAATAGTTCGTGCGCAAATAATTTTGTAAAAATAACGCACATATCCTGTTCACTGGTATAATTATCAAAGCCTTGTTTCACGGCCTCCTGATCCATCATACGCCGTTTCAAACATGTATTCGATACCTGTAAGTGATTTTTGATATATGCATTGATCAACTCCATCGAAAAATGTTGAATCAATACATTGGTGGCAGTATTATCCGATTCGATGATCATCCATGCCAATAATTCCTCCAAACAATATGCGGCCCCACCATCCACAAAGACTTTGGTATCCTTTAAGATGTCCGTTTCTGATACAAACAGCGAATCACTGAGATGTGCACGCTGAGCACGAACCTCCTCAAGAATAGCCAATAGAATGGCTACCTTAATCATTGAGGCAGAGATCAAACGCTCCTCGCTGTGATATTCATATAAGGGAACCACAGCATCTAAACGCTTGATTAACATTGAGACTTTACCTTGAAACTGCGCAATCTCTCGATTGATCCTTTCATTCCATGATTCCATTCACACACCAGTCCCTTTCTGCATTTGCTTCCATGTCTGCTTACTTTCGTTGCTACTTGTTATTATAACAGGATCATCCGCAAATGCCTATAGGAACAACAAAAAAAAGCAATACGCAAGACGCGTAAAGCATATAAATCAGTAGAACAGAAGTCTATCATAAGAAATCTACAAGAATATCATGCAGCAGCAGCATTCCTTTTTTCGTTGTGCGCAAGAAACGACCATTGCGAGTTAAATATTCCTGTTTTATGTGCTTTTGGATCGCATCATGAAAAACATCATCATACGAGCATTGAAATCGTTCATAAAACAGTGCATCATCGACGCCCCAACGAATACGCAATCCCATCATCATCGTTTCAAACATCTCATCTGCCTTACTCAGTTTGATCCGCTCAGGCTGCGCTCCTTGGGTCAAATAAGTATGCAAATTACGCGTATTATCATAACGGAAGTGATCCTCTTTCCCGCTGGCGCCACAACCGACTCCGCAAAAATCATCATAGTGCCAATAAGCAAGATTATGTGCACTGTATGCTTGATCACGTGCAAAACTGCTGATCTCATAATGCTCAAATCCATTCTCTTTGCAAATTGTCAATGCCCGTTCATAATAATCACTTTCCAAATCCGCATCACAAGGCTTCACATGGGCACGGCCAAAATAAGAATGCGGCTCAATGCTCAATGCATATAGGGAAAGATGGCGAATCGGCAGGGCACATGCTTGATACAGATCCTGTTCCCATAATGTCATATTTTGTTTTTGTAGTCCATAGATCAAATCCACAGAAATTTGCTTTATCCCTGCTTCTTGCAGCGCATGGATGCAGGATAGGGTTGTCAAACGATTTCCGGGGCGATCCATATACTGTAACAACTCATCATGAAAACTCTGTACCCCCAAGGAAACACGATTCACACCAAAACTACGACACAACGCAATCTGATCTTTTGTGAATGAATCCGGATTGGCTTCTATCGTATATTCCCTGACTTGATTTGCATATGGAGCAAGCAAATGAAGCAGTTTTCTCAACTGATCCAGCGATAAAGCACTGGGCGTTCCTCCGCCGATATAGATCGTCTTAGCCTGCCAGCATCCTTTTTGTGCCAGTTCTTGACGCAATGAGCGCAACCATTGATCCGCCAACTGCGTTTGATAACCACAGCGCATAAAATCACAATAAGCACAAATATGTTGACAAAATGGCACATGAACGTACAATGCCTTGTTCATAAAATAGGCACCCTTTCCTCATTGTGTGTGCGCATCCGCAGCTGTTCATAAATCATATGAATTAACTGAGAATTGGTTGCACGCCTGCCCTGTATCTGAATCCGCTTAGGATCTGTTCGATAAGCATAATCAATGGCTCCACGAATCGCTTTTTCCACTCTACTTACCGTTGTTTTATGGATTCTTGCACTTTCTTTATACAGTTGCTTCATGGAAAGAATCCCTTTGCTATCCCTTAACAAAATCATTACAGCAGTTTTAATATATTGATATCCATTCAAATGAATCGGGATTCCCAGCGCTGCGATTTCCTCCGCTACCATGCGCTCTAAATCCAATGAAAGGATTCCCTTATGCGATTCCTGTGCTGCTTTATATAACTCCTGCAAAATACGATTTACCTGAAAGGGCGCATACAGACAGGATAACTGCGGGATATGTATTTTCTCTCTACCCTCAGGATGGGGGTGACGACGATGTACCAGACAAATAATCCGCAAATGCTCCCCTTGACTCTCACGTAGGCGCATAACAAATTCATGCAGAGAGATTTGATCCTCTTCACATTCCAATAAACATACATCAATATGCAGTGCATGTATGACCTTCACATCCTGTGGCAATCCCGATAAGGCAACCAATTTCAGCGTATGCAGTGTCCTTGCCTGTTCCATGAGTTCTTTCAGTAAGTCAAAATCATAAATGCAAGCCAATACGTTAAGCATAAATATGAATAATAGCTCTCTGCATTATTACACAAGCCCCCTTACTACATAATAAAATAAACGAATTTCTTCCCTATCTTCTGTTTCTGATACCAATGCAAAGCTACCAGTTTCTCCATGGAATAACGTGCTGTTTCATAGCATACCTTACTTTCTTTCATATACTCCGCCAAGGTATAGTAATGATGCAATTTCCGATGATTCACATAAAATTGAACACTCTCTTTCTGTAACATCGGATAACGTTCACACAGCTCAATTTCGTCCATAGTCAAGGGTGAAATTGTTGAATCACTACTTAATGATATCATTTCATCTGAGAATTTCAACCTTAAGTATGAAAGAAGTGTCAAAAAATCTGAAGTTACGTCTAAATCTGAGATATTTTTCCTCGTATGTTCAATCAATTCCTCAATTGTGATTAATAAACAAATACCAAGAGAATGATGCAGATACAATACTGCAATGTATAATAAGAAAGCAGTTCGCTTATCATAGGTCATTGTCAATAAAAACAGTTTTAGCAAAATATTATAGGTTGGATCAGCCAAAAGCAGTTGGTGCTCACGGGGAACCTGCTTGGCCAATGCAAAATGATCATAGAACTCCTGAAATAGTTGACGAGGGCTCAGTGAATGATCATAGCAGAGTTTGACAAATAAACGAGAAAAGCGATGCTGTTCCTCCTCTTTCAGCCAAAAGGTATCAACTTGTGCATCCTGAATTTCGCCGTGTGTACAAAGCCATCCCTGCATCATTTCCTGAGTTATGGCCATCTGATCAATCACATGAGGATTGCGAATTAAATAGCTTTTCTTATTTTGTAAAGGAAACTCAAAGCGAAAAAAAGAGCGGTACTTTTCAATCTCTGCCCAAAGCGGTTCGACTAAATAATGATCCATCTCCTTTTCTAAGTCCTCTTTATTATAGTATGCATATTCGCTATACTTCCTTGCCGTTTCAAACATTTGTTTCACCTCGGGAGTATTTTAGCATGTTATTAAGCGGACGCAAAGTTCTTCGACAAAGATAGAAAAAACAAGACAATGTCCAGCAATCCTTGTGTCTTTTTAGATAGGTAGATATCGTTGTCACGATTGACAATTAGTGATGATTTGATGGGAATTGGCAAAGAGTAAACCACTTGTATTTCACACAAATCTATGAAATCATATCTACTTCGCTCAACTATAAAAAAACTGTACGATGAGCGAATCCTATTGAACAACTCATGACAGCCTTGTATATAGTATAAATTATTTATTTTCTGCGACACGCTTCTCTATCTCACATTGAAGAGATTCTTCAATCCCTAATAAATTCATCACTTCTTGTATGGTCAGTTTGGTCGTTTTCATCATGTTCAAAACCAGTTCACTGGCCATTTCTATACGACCTTGCTTTTCACCTTCTGCCAATCCATCCATGCGACCTAATAGTCGTCCTTCCATACGGCCTTGCATCTTTCCTTTGGCCAGTCCCTCAGCAATGCCTTCCATACGCCCCTTGGCCAATCCTTCCACGTGTCCCTCATTCCAAACGCCCTGTGATAAATTGCACATCTCCTCGACCTCCCGTTCCATCTCTCGTGTCATCATTATACCATACTTCTCCCTTAATTCATATGCCGTATCTGCATAGGGC
>JAAWON010000022.1 GCA_022799495.1 Erysipelotrichaceae bacterium
AGGGGTCTACCCCTGCTTCTACCAACTGCGCATCGCTGATCAGCGGGTTTTCCATTGTCACAATCGATCCTGTTGTATTCAACACAAACGGCACTGTTTGGGTGATCGCATTCAACTTCTTGCCAACAATCTGTAAGGTGTATTCCACACTATCGCTCTGTGGCGGATCCAAATCCACTTTAATTCTCCATGCGCTTCTGTCATAACCACATTCCTCACCATTTAAAAATGCAGTTGCTATTACCATCGGCGTTCCAAAGTTTATCACTGTCATTTTTTCATCACCGGCAAATTTTGTAATCTTCACTTGTGATGTGGTGTCCACAGCATCCGGCGTATATATGGTTCGTATCATGTTTAGTTGTTTGATTGTCTCTAATTTTATGCCTTCAAGGCTTCCTTGTCCGATGTCTTTGAATCCTATGGTTTTATCCGTTGTTGTATCAAAGGTGATGGAATGTACATACACCCTCTGGCGGGGTTTCGTGGACTTCATGAAAGTTATTAACAGCCTATTGCACTCCCGAAAGGGGTAATCAAGGCAAAATGCCGATAAGGTATTATCCGTAAATGCCAAGGTTTCCATCAGCGTACCATCGAGATATGTGGTCACAATGAAATCGCTTGCCACAGCATCACCGAAGATGATATTCAGGGCAAACAGATTTGCCGGTGCTTCAAAGTCAATCAGGATATACGGTTGATTGGTATATAAACAATCTTCATCAGATAGTGACGCACTCACGTATCCGGTGATCCTATCGCCCGGAAAGAAATATGTTTTCCCATCTGCCTTTATGAGACCTCGTTCATAGGTGGCATAAGTTTCCTTGTGATCACCTGACAAGTTCATATCTGAGTATCCAATCTTGTTTTCGCTTACCATGGTCGTATCAGGTATAAAAGACGATTTCATCAAAATACGCCCATAACGATCCTGCTTTAAAATGCATCTTCCCGCGTTGGCGATCAACTGTAATGCTTCTTTATGCGTCAGAACCGGCATCGGATTATATACCTTAATGGTGCGTAAATATACATCAAGCAAATACTCATCTTCTGGAATACCTGCATCCGCTAATACATCAAGCGCAAGATCATATAAGGTAATCCCTTGGGGATGGTATACATCCTTATCATATGTCCCTGTCATCAAATTAAAGCGATCTGTGGCTGTAAAATGTGCTGTTCGCAACTTTGCTGACCAATCCGATAGGAACAGAGTACCTAGTTGTATCTTTTCAAGTACACCGGACGGTAATGGCAAGGATAAAGATACATTCATACACTGGGCCTGTTCCAAGAAGTTTACTTCACTGGATGGATTTTCAATATCGTATGCACCATCCTGATTATCGATCGTTACCGATAAATCAGAGGTATACATCTCTGTACTGATCAACTGTAGCTGCTCCTTGAAGGACATGGACATGATCTTGTCAGAATCAAAACGTAGCATCAAACCCAGTTTGATATTATTCAAACGAAATCGGTAATGCGGCTTTGAAAGCTTTGTGACATGAATCATCAATTCCCCATCAAACAGGTACACGAAATCATTAATGAAGATGCGATTGTGATTCCCTATGATTGTTAACAAGACATTGCTGTTTTTATCTGATATGGTGAAGTCTACCGGATATACGTCCTTTGGAAATGTGAGTGTGATACCCTTCACAGATAAAGGAATCAATGACGATGATCGTATCCTCACTGTTATATCAATAATTCCATTCTCATCACTGAGCTGTGAAGATACGATACCGGAAGGCAGAGGATCACCGCCGGTAAACAGCAATGAACCATCTGCCTTGGTTCGATTCAACTCATAGGTGCCGTAAGGATCACAAACAGGCTCATCGAAGATATCTGCAGAGGAATAAGCGATCATATTTGCATCTAATATGATATAGGCACTCTTTTGCGCCTCTTGGTTGATCGCTCCAAGTTCGATTAAAGATTGCCATGTGGTGTTGAGAAAATGAGAATTTATATATCCGTTTCTCAAATATTCCTTATACTCATTGCTTACCGGGTACATATCAAGCACCTACATCCACAAATGAGCACTTGCAATAAGCATACTGTATTGTTTTTCCTGTTACTGGATCAATACGATACGGCTGGCAATCTCGATCAGACACATACATTTTCCGAGTAATCCAATCGTTGCTCACTGGGTCTAGGTATGTCACATGAAATACAAAATTAGATACTTGGTTTAAAATAACACTCCATAGTTCCGCCGAAAGTAATGGCCATTCCACATTCTCAATCTTCTGCATATCCCTACCAATTCGTTGCCCGATAAATACATTTTTCTCATTTCTTCCATCGCTTACCGTCGTCATGGTTTTGATGTTCAATCCTCTTTTAGGCGCTGGAAATTCTCGCCCATTAATGGTCAAAAATGCATGTTTCATAATATCACCATCCTATATCGTTCCAAAGGAAAATCCTTTACGGCTATTGTATCGTTGATTTGCTTCTCCAATTTCACGATCTCCAATCTGAAGATTCTTACCTTCAACCACAGTAATTAGTTGCTTCAACAAATCAGTCATATTACCTTGATCTTGATTACCATAAGAGTTTAACTGTGACGCAAGCAAAGAAATCCATTCTGTGTTATTCTCTAAAGGTAAAACTGCCTCTTTTCCTGCTTCACCTATAATTGCCATCATCGGACTGTCCACAATGCCTCCCTTTGCTAGATAAGGAATTTTGTCAATGTCAAGTCCAAAGTGCATACCTCCAATACCTGGAATCCAATCAGGTATATCAATGGAAATACTGTTGATTAAATCAATCACACCATTAATAATACCAATGACTGCATTAATTGGCATTTTTGCCACCGAACATATACCTTGCATGATACCATCAAAAATACCGACAATACCACTCCATACCCTTGACCAATCGCCCGCAAATACTCCCGAAACAAAATCAATAATACCAGAAAAAAATGTTTTAATTGCATCCCATATATTTTTTATGTTTGCAAAAAAGGAATTAAATATATCCCCAAAAGCGCCAAATGCTTCCGTCCAATCTGTTTTAAATATACCATTTAAGAAATCATCAAGTCCTTTAAACATTTTTTGTATCCCGCTTAATGCTTGCTCAATGTCCAAAGTGAATACGCCCTTAAGAAAATCAATAAAACCTTGGAAAACCTCTTTTATACCAGGAACAAGATTATTTATCACCTCACCCCAATTTTCAAAGATCACTATGAATGTGTCTTTGATCCAATTCACAATTGGCTTTAGCATCTCATCCCATACCCAGCCAATCGCTTCAAACAGCATTTCAATGGCTGGTTTCCATGCATTCCAAACCTCAATTATACCTTGTAAAGCTATGGATAACACATCCATAAGGAATATGGCTAGAGGAGCCAGCACATTATTCCACAAACTTAATAAAATGCTTAGAACTGCATCTACAGAGGTCACAAATACATCACTTAAGAATAATGCAATTGGTTGAATGATTGTAGTAAACACATCCATCAAGAAAGCAAATAAAGGCTTTATAACCCCCTCATATAATTGGGTTAAAATTGCCCAAACAGAATTTACCGCTTCGATAACAATGTTCCTAAACTGTTCAGAAGTCTGCCATAGGTAAACCAATGCCGCAGTAACTGCAGCCACCGCAATAGCAACAACCAACGCTACAGCTGTTGTTGAACTTAATACTGTAGACAATGATGTTATGATACCGCTGCCTTCTTTTAAACCCATGAAGAATGTTTTAAAGCCTGTGCTTAATGCTTTAATAGGCCCTATTGCTGAAGTAAATGCTTTTTTTATTCCGTCAAAGTGTTTAACGATCTCAAAAGTTCCCAATCCGGCAAACATACCCGCTAATAACGACACAATAATGGGCTTGTTCCTTCTCAGAAAAGATGTAAACTGATCAATATATCCTTTTACCTTATCAATCGTCTTTTGAATACCAGATGTATCCATTTCCTCATCTAGGCCAAGATCAGTGTTTATAGGAGCGATTCCTACTCCTGTACTTGTACCACCCGATCCGCTGCTTGATGCATCACTATCATCTTTTGGTATTACGATGTTCAGCTCATCAAACCCGCTGAGCTGTCTCATTTCCTTTGCGGCTTTTTTGGCTTTGGCTCCTGTTGAATCGACTGCACTGCTCAAACCCTTTTGTGCATCTATTGCCGATTCTGTATCGGTAGCTATCACTGCTGCAGGACTTGTTCCCTTACTTGTCTTCGCTTTACCAAAAATAGTACTGATTACAGCACTTGCAATTTGTGCTAACTGAATCAGTTTTGCCATCAGCTTATTCAACATCTGAACAACAGGAGTGAGGACAGCCAATAAACCATTACCGATGATTCCAGCTAATTGATTAAATTGTTCTTTAAGCATACGTGTTTGGTTCGCCCAAGAACCGGATGTTCTCGCAAAATCACCCTGTGCATCTTTCAAGGCATCCATCACAAATCGATAACGCAACATAGCAAGTGATGCCTGATCCATAGATTCAATATTGCTATCCATTCCATGTGATAACGCATATTGTTTCAAATTCGTCTGCGTCATCACCACGCCTAAGTCTTTCAGTGTTTCCGTTTCTCCCGTAAAAACAGATTTTAACTTTGTAGCCGCTTCTGATTGACTGATATTGCGAAAAGAGGCAACATCCCCTGATAACCCGGCCAAAGAAATCGCCATATCACTCGCCGTATCACTTGCCATGCCTATTCCTTTTGCCATTGCCATATAGGTACTCGCAGTTTGTTTTGCACTTAGTCCTGACATTCCAAACTGTGTGATTGATGTTTTCGCAAAATCTTCGCACTTCTGTTTCATTGATCCAAAGGATACATCTACAACATTTTGCACCTCTTGTAAATCGCTGGCAGTCTGTAATGCCTTTTTACCAAAATCCCATAAGGCTTTTCCTATTGCTAAGCCTGCTACGACCTTTGCAACACTGGAAAAAGCGCTTTTTATTTTGGAAGTCTGATTCACGATTTGATTTGTTGAAGACGCCATTTCATTTTTTGCCTGTTTCAATGCATCCTTAAAAGGCTTTACTTCTGCTTCCAACAATAATTTCAGTTTTCCCAATGTCATTCATATACACCTCCAAATCGCGCATTATGCATCCTTGCATACGCAATACGTTTCTGCTTATACTCTTGAAATTCCTGTTCCTCTTGTTCTTTCTGATATAGGATTTTTTCTTCTTCAAACAAAGAAGGATAGTAATCCCATATGTTTTTAAGGCTCATTTCGTTTTTAATATCTTTTGTCTTCGCGATACATTCAGCGATCTGCAATGACTGTATATATTTCATCAAAACCTCGCCTTTCATGGTTTCACGCTGTTTCTTTGCTTGGGAAGCAAGGACTTCATATACTTCTTGTAAACTTAATTCCCAAAAAAAAGAAGGGGCGAACCCTTCTTCTAGGAATCTCATATACAATTGATCAATAATTTCGGAAACAAGTGTTATAGAATCTGCTCTTTCGCTTGTTCCATCTGTCGCTCCATATTGTTCCCCACGCTCTCCGTAAAAAAACCGGATACCTGATAAATCGGCATGAACACATCCATGAAGAAAGAAATTAATGATCCTCCATCAGATAAATAAGTATCATACATCGTTTTTACATCTTCCAGTTTTATACCATGGTGATAGTTCTTCATAGCCGCATGAGTTATGTATAACATATTTGATAATGCCGGGATATCGTTATCGCTGCCAAGCAGATTCATCAAATTGGTTTTAAATTTCTCCTCCAACTGGCAAATGGTTGCCGTGTTCAATTTCAGATGATAGGTCTCTCCGCCTACTTCCCATGCAGCAAACGCTTTCCGCTTAGGCCGTGTTTCCTTAGCAACATCCTTTGTCTCACCATTACACGATACTATTGTACTCATTTATCGCTTCCTCCTTTTGCTGATAAGACTGCAACTGCTCCGGGATCGGTAATTTTCAATTTACTTTGTAAAGCCATATTGGCAGTAAATTCAATAACACCATTCACTCCGCCACCGGTTCGCTTTACCGATACCTGCGCTGTAAATTCTGTTGTGGTCCCATCTTTCAGCGTTTCTCTGAATTCGGCCGGTTCCCCGCTATCCTGTAAGGCACGTAGAATCCGGTAAGGGCTTGTCTCGCTCGTATTGTCATACTTAAATTTATAAGCAAGATCACCGGCATCACCAATCCCCTGCTCATACTGCTTCACATCGTCATCCAGTGTGGTATTATCCACTTTTTCTGGTTCAACACCCATTTCTGGAATTTCTTTTAAACCGGGAAGTTTGGTATAATCACTCTCTCCCTTTTTCTTCAATTCCAATATTGCTCCGTTTGCTAACATTTTTCATCACTCCTTTAACTCATGGTAGACATATATCTCACCGTTAGCATTCTGTTCAATAATTCCTTCATAACGGATTGTCTTATGTTTCAAACCCGATGGATCATCTATATCAATGCATTGTATCCGTATCAATCCGGTATCAGCAGCAACACGTTCATCAATAGCCATCACTGTACGAGATGTGCTGATGTTATCCCAAATATCGATGCGATAGCGCACATAGGACTTTTGTTCTTTGTCGTCTGTCCATTCTACGACCTTGTTATCTTCCTCCATATATTGAACGGCAGGATATTTCGCCCAATCCTTTGGATAGGTATCACTGACGTTCTCACACACCTTGCAAAGAGCCTGATACACAATTTCTTTGATGTTAATCATTTCTTTGTCACCTTTCGTATTTCTTTCCGTAGATCTGACTTTACCCTTGTAGCGACCTTCGCCTCGTTGTTTTTAAGCGCCGGATACATGAATGGATGCGCTGGCTGCCCTGATGTCATATAGTAGTCTTTGCCTTGATATGTCCGTTTTTGCCATCCATACCGCTCAGCATCTGCTTCATCCACCTCATCGGCCGGAATACCCCATCCATGCTGAGAATATGATGGAACAAATTCCGGAGATACCCCATCATGGTTTTCCTGTCCGACTGGGCCTGTTCCAAATTCAACATAGGCCGCATATCGCTTATTGGTATATGTGGTTGCGATTACTTTTGAATCACGTCGCTCCAAAGATGTTTTGATGCTGTTCCGTAATTCACCACCGCCCCCGATTTCTCTCACCGGGCATTCCAGTTTGGCAGCTGCTTGAACGATACCTTTATTGGCACGATCTAAAATCTCCGGCAATTTACTTTCCGTCATAAAATCAGATAAGAATTCCATTTTTTTTAACAGCTGATCCAATCCTTCCAATTTACTCATGAAATCCTTTCCAATTCGCAAGCCAAATATGAATGATACTCCTTATCATATCGGCTTATGGAAACCACACGATAATCGGGTGAATTTTCTGCATCAACGTAAACACATACCCCATCTCCTTCGCAAATGGGAATGATCTCACATACCATACTCAGCATATAAGCGAGACGCTGACCATACATCTCGGCTTGTATCCGCCCTTTTGCTGGTGATATATCTGCCTCAAAAGGCAAAGGATCACCATATCCTTCATATGATGATCCCTCGTTATTTTTTAAGACTTCACGCTTTTTCAGGTAATATGTTCTGAGGCTGCTTTTTCTCAAACGCATGGCCACCTACACCTGCCAATCTTTCGGAGCGCACTAATGCAACAATATAATCCGGCAATGATTCAAAAGAAGAGGAAAGCGAACCTTCCGATCGGCTTGCTTCGCCTTCCACTCCTCTGCGGTTATATCGTATTACTGCGATATCGATCTGCGTCGATAACAACGAATCGGGCACATAAGTACGCCTAGTTTCACGCAATATATCACTCTTGGCCAGTTCGGCAAACATCTCAGCATCTTTTTCGCTACATCCTGTTAATGATTGGATGGCTTCAATTACATCCATTCTCTTCCAATACCTTTAACAATTCAGCTTTGGTCAGACTTTCGGTGTTTTCGATGCCTTTTTCTTCAGCGATCGTCTTCAGTTCAGGAACGGTCATTTTTTTCAAAGACTTTTGTCCTACTTCGCCTTGTTTTTTAGGATTGTTATCCTTGTCATCCAAGGAAGTATATCCCTTCTTTTGATACAAAGGGTAATCCTTTTCATTGATAATCCGCTCCACGTTCTCTTTGATGATAACCATATTATTCATCCTTTGCGTCTTTCAAATTGACATAGATAGAATTCTGTTTGTTATCCAAAATCCAAAGATCGTGGAAACGACGGTAATCCATTTGCCATCCGTTTGCCTTTTGATTCGTCAACGGATCAAAGATACGCATAACGTCCTGTTTTGTGATAGCGATCGGTGTGATTTGCGGAAGGATAATGAAGTTTGCTTCTTTTGCAGTACTGCCTTTTACATAACCTCCCTCTTCCTGTCCTTCACTTTCACCATCATATAACGTGATAGCAGAATACATACGATTTTGTGGTGTTTCGATAATCGGACATTTATCAACGGCAGGAACCTCTGTATCAATTCCACCCTGACTGAATGACACGCTAGTGATTTTGCCGGAAAGCGCCATTTCCAGTTCCAATTTTGCCGCACTGGTCATATGAATGATCAGTTTGCCATTGTAACCGGCATCACGAATTGCCGCAATACCCTTCTTGATCTCTTTCAAAATCGTTTTTTCCTCAGGCACATAGCCGTAAACGGCATTCTTTCCATCCTCAAAATCCATCGCTGTTGAGATCAATTTGGATAAACGGTATGCATCAATTTCCGGAACAACAAATTCACGGGTAAATTCACCCATCGCTCTCGATGCGGTCGCAACGAAGTTTGTTTCATCTACATCCATCGCATCTAAAGTGAATAGACGACCACGATCCTGTGTCATTTTTCTTGTTTCGTACTCTAATGCAATCGCTCCCTTAGTGTAACCGTTGTTGCGATCATAATTTGCCATACCCTGCAATGCCATTTTGGGGATTTTTACCTCGGCACCGCCATTGTACTTTACTTGCCCTGCGTTGGCATCCATCCATCCCGTCAAAGCTGATTGGATTGCTACCAAATCCAATTGTTGCATAAAAATTGTTGCTGTCTGTAATGTGTTAATAGGCATATTTCATCATCCTTTCCTTATTTGCCCATCATGTTTTTATAAATGAGTTCTTCATCTGTTAATTCTGTTGCGTTTGTCGATGCTTTTTTCATCGGCTTGCCGCCTTTGATACGGTCCTCAACCGCTTTTTGCACCGCATCTTCAAATACTTTGCCAATAGCGTTGATTGATTTATTGCATGCATCGGCATCTTTGTAGTCCAATGCGGCTGCAAGTTCTATTGGTAGCCCTTTGTCAATCAAGCTTTCTTTCGCAGTTGACATGAGTTCACGCTTTGATAGCTCAGCCTCCCGATCAGCCAATTCCTTTTCTTTCTTTTGTGTTTCGTACTCGCCACGTTCTTCTTTACTCATCTTGGCCAGTTTCTGTGCCTCGCTCTGCTTTTCCTTCTGCTGTGCATCCCATTGATCTTTGGCTTCCTTCACTGCTTTTGTGACAGCATCATCAATGTCCTGTTGGCTAAAGGCGGGTTTTGTTTCGGCTTTTGGCTTATCCTGCTGTTGATCAACGTTATCCTGTTGATTTGAGTCATCTTCAGAATTGTCTGTCTCATCACCAAAAAGCTGGATTTCCAATGGCCAACGCATTACCTTATTTTTATCCTGCACGCTTTATCATCTCCTTTCTGTTGTGCATGAAATTTGTATTTATGGGCGGATCATTCACCTGTATCATTCCTTTCCTGCACGAAAAAAGCACCCAGTTTTGAGTGCTTCATCGTTTGCATTTATTTGTATTTAATTAAAAAATTCTTCTAAACCTATTTCACTTTCTATATACACGGCATCGACTGCATAATCATTGTGAATTACGATCTTATTTCCGTTATGATGGTACGTCTGTATGCACGATCCATCTACATCATTCAAAATGCTTTCTTTATCTAAGGGATGCACTTTTTTCTCTATGGCCTGGCATTGCTTTTCAAAAACATCATCATCTGCCATATTGCAAATTGTATAGTTAAACATTTTGATCACTCCAATCCTAATTTCTTGTTTACTTTCTTATTCGTTTTCGTTGCAGTCTTATAAATATCCAAGATAGCTTGTTCTCTCGTTAATCCTTTAATTTGCATTTTTGATTCTAATAATTCATCAAAAGTTTTATTTGGATTATTAGCATCAAGTTCTTTACGCAGTTTCTGATCAGACATCAAACACCTTGCTTGTGTTCTATACGTATTTCGTAATTCACAAGCCTGTTTTGCCTGGTCTTCTATTGATAGATTTTTATCAATTATGGAGGGGATATTCTCGTCATGTGCCTTGTACCACATTCTCGCTTCTCTATTACTAAGCGTTTCGATTAGATCATCCATTTCTTCAAAATTCATGATGTTAATAGTATCTTGTTTCTTTCTTTTGAAAGTGTCCCATTTCTCGATATCATTATACTTCATAGACTGGAATTTATCAAATGTTTCAAAACTACTTTCATTCTTAAAAATGGCTTTATAACGCTTATATTGTTCAAGATCGGAATGTTTGTTTTTATAAGCTTTCGTCGCATTTACTTTTTTAATTTCGCTCTCCACAAACATGTCATACCAATCACTGTATGACATGTTAGCCGGTACTAAATATATTTCCCCTGTTTCGGGGTCTCTTGCCTTCCTTGTCATATCTTCCAATATGTCATCATCAAAATATGCAATGGTTGTTGATCTACACCATGGATGCATGGGTGGATAGTTTACACCGGACTTGCGCTCCTTGACTGCAAAAACTTTGTGGTCCAGTTCTTGACACACTTTGGAAGTCTTTTTATCTAGGGTGGCAACAAACATATAGCGATCGATTCCGCTTTCCTCATAAGTTAGCCCTTCCATTTCGTTTGCGATATAGCAAGATTCTGTTCGCACCAATCTTCTTGCTTCCATTGCTCCCGATGCAAAGCGATGACGTATGATCTCGCAGACCTCTCTGTTAGATCTGCCCGTCATTAGCCCAACAAGTAATTCCTGTTTCAAGGTTTCGGCCAAATTCTGTGTATTATTCCAAATACGTTTTGAATAATTGATACCGGACCACTTTGATTTTAGCAGTTTATCAATCTGCTTTTGAGATATTTCAGAGAAAGAAAAGGCGGCACCTATATCCTTTTGCATATCGTATATTGTCTTATAATACGTTTCACTTGCTAAGTCAGCATAATGCCTTTTTGATTGCGACAATTCCTGACGATAGATCATTCTCATCATACCATCAATACTATTTTGTGTTTCTTGTAATTGCGCAATGCGCGATGCATAAGCAGGAGCCTCAATGATTGCAAGCAATTCTTTTTTATCTTCTCCCTTTGCCTGTTTCAGCATAGAGTGAAATTCCTCAAAAGATGTTTTGTCATGCATTCGATGAAGCAGTTGGCGTGCCTCCAAATCAGATAAGCCGTGTTTCGATTTATAGCGCATATATATCTTATCAATCTCTTTTTCAAGATAGGTATTCGCTTTTTCATAGGCTTTACTGATTTGATCTGCTGTCTTTTCTGCTTCCTCCATGTACTCCCACATTCGCTGTGCCTTGCGTTTTTCCCAATACTCTTTACTGTTCATTTCTTATCATTCTTGAAAGAAGCCTTGCCATGATTCTATTCAGCAACTTTACGATTGGCAAGAGGATCCTGTCCCTTATTTTTGTTTTCATCATTTTCTCCTTCCGGTGGGGTGTTTGGTTGATAACCAAATAAAGCCTGTTGCTGCTTCGTCGCCTCTGCATTTTCTTTTTCTACCGACGCCATCTCACCCTCTGGATCCTCCACAAACGGTAATTGCTGAATTAAGGTGGTCTTGCTAACAAAACCTTTCAAATTGGTGATAATCTGGGATAACTCCAATAGGTTTTTCGGTAAACCTCTCTTGAATGTGGGGATAATTGCCGATGGATTAGCAGATATATTCATCATTCCTAGGTAATTGCAATATAAACGGATACGCTTTTTTAACCCCTTTATATAATAGCGTTCTTTGGTTTTGGTGATGTTCTCCAAGGCAAGCAGTTTATATTCCATCGCAACACCGGATGTGTTACCCGCAAAATTCTCATCTGCCATATTAGGTACATGGGAAAAAGTGTAGATATCCTCTTTTAAAGCCTTGCGCAATGTCTCAACACTGCTCTCATCCAGTGTTCGCGTGATATATTCTGCTTTTGCATCTGTCGGCAATTCCAAAAAGCCATTATCCTTTAGCACCTTTAGTGCCTTGGAAACTTCACTTGCACCTTCTTCATCGATTGCGTCATCCGCAAGCCGGGAACCATAAAGCACAAGCAAAGCATTCAGAAATTGCTCTTTATCATTTACACGATCACTTGTCAGCGTGTTATAGGCATCCATCAAAGGTATTTGTTGTTCATAATCACCGATGCAATCTTTATTGTTTTGATAGAGAATGACAGGTATTTCCTTCATAAAATGTTCTTCTTTATCTGATGGATCGCCTGTATTTCTTGTGCTGCCATCACTGAATAACACCATATGATGGCGATGCTTGCTTGTCAGCACTTCTGCTACATATTTATATTTGCCAGTAGTATCATCCTTGACACAATCATAATACACTGCAAATAGCTCATTTTCTTCGATCGTATCGTCATAAACGATGAAGGTATTGCGAGGATCAAGGCTCTTTGATGTTAGAATTGTTGTGTTTGGCTTCGCAAAAACGTACTCATAGGAGCACCCTGCTCTTGACATGTCCAAAGCGTTATCATGATCCACCTCATCTACATCACCGGTATCGAAAGCATCCGTCAATTTATCAAGATTCATGTTTTCATCAGAGCAACGAAATGTCAGTGCCGATGACATGAAGTAACCCGTAGCTGTATCTGCTATATCTTTTGCGTGGTTACACACCACTTTATTGTTAGGGGCACCCTTATCCGATTTTGTCCGTCCTAAAATTTTGTGATTGCCTTCATAATACTTCATGTTTTTTCTGATCTTTGGCACAGCCTTATTGCGATGCTGCTTAATTAAAGTCAAGATCATTTGATAATCCGGATTGTCTTCATTAAACTTCTCCGCAGGACAAGTTAATTTATACATATCTATTTACCTCCTAAAGAAATCCGTATTTTGATTTCTTTCCTACTCTTGCCTTTCTGAATGTCATTTCATCCTCTAGGCTATATCTTGTTGCATCTATGGTATGGTTATCTTTATCCGGATAACTACCTTTAAAATTACCGTTCTTATCCTTTTCAAGTTCGTACCCGGTAAATTCACGTTTTGCGTTTGGGCAGCGATAAGGATCAATGATGATCTCATCGAGATCCTGAAGCCATTTGATTCCATGATCAACAGAACCTGGTCCTTTTTTAGCGCCAATGACATTTAGTCCCAATTCGTTAAACTCATTGATCGTGCGTGGATCCTCACTATCACCGACTACAGGCTGATTGAATGGATCAAAGCTCTTAATCTTCTTAACAGCATTTGCATTGGATAGGTTGACTTGATATATCTCTCCAAAAAGAAAAAGACGTTTACGCGTCTTGTCAAAATGATTTTTGATATAAGCTAAAGGATCGGCGGCATAGCCGAAATCCAAGCCATGATGTATCTTATCAAATCGCTCTATCTCATCATCCGTTATTTTCCTTACAGTCACATTATCAAATACTTGTCCTCCCGTACCGATTGCAATTCCCATATATTCGTGTTCATAGGCTATCGGTTTTAGTTTTTGTAAATGTTCTGCTTCAATAACGAATTGATCACCAAGCCATTCTTTTGGCACCGAGAGGTAAGTGCTGGAATGCACAATCGTATCATCACGAGGGATCAATACATCCTGGTTTACCCAGTTATTGATGCTTTTAGGTGGATTCCAACTATAGAACACAACGAATTTGTCACCACCTCGCATCATGGATTGTAAAACCTTACGTTCATCTTCTTCCCCGTCCATCTCGGCTCGCTCTTCCAACCAAATATATTTAAAGTAGCCCTTTCGTACCTTAATAGATTTTGCTTTGTTAGGATCATCCATTCCTCTAAAAGCGATACGCTGTCCTGTTGGCTTATAGGTGATTCGTAACGGTGTTAAACTGGGATGCCAAAGATGATTGACTTGTAATGCATCTATTGCCCATAGCAACTGCTCGTAAACGGATTCTTGTAAGGTGTTTCCTACCTTACGAAAGCATACTGCATTGGCATCCGGATCCTGCATTATCCCTAATATGATTTCAAGACTGATAAACGATGATTTCGTAGAACCTCGCCCACCTTTTAATTTATAATGGGTATGCTTTCCCTCCTTAATATCCCAATGCAAATCATAAAACGATGGTGCAATGAGATCCGTAAGATCCACGTCAATCCGGTTTGGGGATGTCATCATGGATCACCACACTTTCTGCATCTTCCTCTTTGTTGCTGTCTGTTTTCAACTTATCTGTCTGTGCTTGTACCAGTTTGATACGCTCTTTCTGATAGTCGCTTGCGGTCTCTGTTCGTCGATCTAGGATATCATAGTATGATCGTATCATCTTATCTAAATCTGCCAAGGAGCGGCTATATGCCTGTAATGTGTTTAATCGCTTATTCCACTCCTTCTTATCTTCAACATGAAGTATCTTCTGTGAATGCAGGATATTCGCAAGCTGCATTTCTATATTGCACCATATGATGTCCAGCGGATCCTCGGGCATTTCCTTAATGATCTCATTGATCGCCGGTGGGAGCCATTTGGAATACAATCCATGTTTTCTTGCGTTTTGATTTTTTAGGTTCTTTCCTTTGGCATTCTGATTGCCAGGCTGAGCACCTTTTTTCTTTATCGTTGTACTTTTCGTTGTACTCTGTTTTATCGTTGTACTTTTGCCATTTTTTATCGTTGTACTATGATTATCATCCCATCGATCTTTGCTCTTCCAAGCAGCTACAATTTTTTCAGAAATCCCAAGTTTTTCAGCAATCTCCCGGTTGGTGATATTGCCGTGGTGAAGATCGTACAGCTCATGCGCTTTTATTCTGTTTTCTGATTTCTTTTTTGGCATCCTATCATACTCCTTTCCGGGTAAAAGAAAAGCGCTTAGTTAGCGCCATCTTTATTTCCTTTTCGCATCTTCTGAATTTCCGCCATAAACATATTTCTTTTATAACTATTTTTTAGATGCCTACATGCCTCTTCCGCTTCGCATAAGTCTTGGTTAAATGTTGTAAAATACTGAGCTTTTTTAGCTAAATCGATGAAAAAGCGAGCATCTGCTTCCCAATATCTTTCAGGCTTTAAAGCGTCTAAGGGATTTTCGATACCTTTTAATTTAACAACTCTTTCCACAATTTTTTGCAGTCCTTCTATAACCTCACATATATCTTCTATAGGGTATGATGGTACCTTTCTGCCTTTTATTCCCTTCTCGTCACATAATTGAATCTTAAATACTTCTATTGTCTTGCTTCCCCTTTTTTCTTCCCCAAAAGATATCCTGTATTTTATATTTCCTTTATGTGTGTGAGTACTGTTTTTAATTTCGCTTATCTGGCCTTGTGAATCCTTTAATGGCATATAAACTCTTTTGGACATATGCATCTCCTCCTTTTGTAAACATTCTACTACAAAAGGGAGTAAAAGAAAAGCACCGCTCGGGTGCTATTCATAAATATCTCTTCGATGTCCTACACTTATCACTAAGATTATAAGTCTTCCATCTTCAATATCGCACAAAATTCTATAATTCCCTACTCGATAACGCCATTGATTCTTTAAATTTCCCTTCAATGCTTTTCCTCGAGTTCTAGGATCCTCACAATCAACTAGATTATGAGTAATCCAATTCATCAACATCACTTTTGTATAGTTGTCCAATTTCTTGATTTGCTTTTGTGCAGTTTTTGAATACTCAACTTTATAACTCATAATCCTAATTCTTTCATAAATTCCTCATGAGATAACGTTTGAGGATCCTTCACATATTCATTATGTGCCTTCTCTGCTAACGCAATATCATACTCATCCTCTATTTTTTCTAGTAGAGCGGTTTTAAACGCCTCTCCTAAAGAAAATCCATGAAAATCTGCATAACTTTTGAACAGTTTTTCTTCTTGTTCATTCATTCTGATTGAGAAACTCACAATATCGCCCTCTTTCTGTAATACATTGTACTACATAAGCCGCCGATTGTCAATAATAAAAGCACGTTTCTCCTGCATCCATTATGGGCAGTTCTGCGTGCTTATCGTGAATTAGTGCTGCTGCTATGTTTCGCATTGTCAAGAGGCGCAGCAGCTTCTGTTTTAAGCCGGCCAGCGGAGTTGCACCGCTATGAGGGGAAGATACTTTTGCCGACATGTATATGCCGGATTTTCACCGGCTATGTAAAAGAGAGGAAGAATGTATACCTAAGAGAAATCAAAGGCGTGCGGATCATGGGGTTGTCAGGTTTCCCCACATACCCGCAATATCATTATACCATGTCAAGCGCACCCCCCGAGGGTGTAATTTCATATAATGTTATCAAAATTTTTTCTTATCCGCTCAATCCCATCGTTCATCCTGTCTTTTACGTTATCCTCACCACACTTTAAATCAAGCGCTGCATGTGATCGGTTATGACATTGGTATTTACACACATACACCGTTATTACGTTGTACTGCTCTTGCGTTAATACTGATAGCCAATTATTGATTTTATGTACTTGCCGCTCGCAATGCTCCAATTCACTATCAATACCGGCAAGTATTTTTTCCCACTTCATCGCCACAGGATCTTTTTCGTTATTGCCTTGTGGCATTTTTACAACGCTGCCACCATAAGGCGGATTATTAAGCTCGTATTTGTAATCAAGCTCACATTGCTTTTTACGTGCCTTAAGTTTAGGTATTTTTTCTTTGTATTCATAATACCTTGTAAGTTCTTCTTTGATACGCTTATCAATGTGTTTCTCTTGCTTCGTTCGCTTCCGTCCCATCTCTACACCCCTTTACTTTCTCTTGTCTCTCAACACATACAATACTATTGCCATACCTATATCTACGCCTGCCAATAGAGCGAGGATAAGATCAAACATGATCATCGCCTCCGCTCTTGAATGCTGCATATAGCCACACTATGAGCAGTGCTGCTGTTAGTAAGATCCATTTCATTGCTGATCCTCCTTCATAAACACAAACCAATATGTTTTATTTCCCCTGCCTCTATCACCAAACACAGGTTTTGTCTCCAATGCTTCAAATAATTCTGCTTGCTTTATATCAGTTTCATTCCACTTAAAGATCAAAGTGCCTTGCGGTTTTAATACCCTCATACGCTCATCAAAGCCTCGCTTTAAATACGTTTTCCAATCAACCGGCAATTTCCCATACTTCTTGGCCAGCCATGAGGATTCACCGACTTTTAAAAGGTGTGGAGGATCAAAAACGACCATGTGATAAGTATTATCTGCAACTGGAAGGTATCGGAAATCCCAGTTTGTTTCCGGGTGTATCTCCAATTTCCTTCCATCGCATAAGGTGCCACTGAGTTCTCTTATATCGTTGAAATGAACAAGAGGATTTTCCTTATCGAAATAAAACATCTTACTGCCACAGCATACATCTAAAATTGGCTTCATATGTTCCTCCACTTAATTTTCAATCTTCGCTTTCAATGCTTCAATTAACGCTTTTTGAGTAGTGTCTTTTTTATCCAATGATCGCATAACATCCTCATCGATCGTGCCTTCTGCGATGATGTGGTAGATTCTGACCGGTTTGGTTTGTCCCTGTCTGTGGAGCCTTGCATTGGCTTGTTGGTACAGCTCTAGGTTCCAATTAGGCAACGTATACCACACGATGATAGATCCGCCATACTGCAAATTTAAGCCATGTCCTACGGATGCCGGATGTACAAGCAACAGATCGATCTCACCATTGTTCCATGCTTCTTCATCCTCTATGCCCTCTATTGCGCCGATACGGTAGCTCTGCTGCATTCTTTCCCGTATACGAATATATTCATGTTTGAAGTAGTAAAACACCATCACAGACTCTCTGTTGGCTGATTCCATTAGATCCTCTAAAGCATCCAACTTCGCATCATGGATGTGCTGCACCTTGTGCTCCTCGTCATATATGGCACCACCTGTGAATTGTAACAGCTTATTGCTGACTACTCCTGCATTTGCCCCCGTAATCACCTCATCCTCACTCAATGCCAGTATCTTTTCCCGCTCAAATTGTTTGTACTGGGACACGACTGTTGAAGGGAGCTGCACTCGATATTGCAGATACTGACAAGGCGGTAAACTTAGCCAGTCCTCTGCTTTCAAACTCATGCAGATATCACTGATTGCTTCAATGATTCGTCGTTTCGCATCCGGCTGTAATTCCCAATCATAAACCACATGACCGTTGCGCCTTCCCGGGATCAGATATCTCTGCCGAAACGCTGTTAGTGTCTTTCCCAATCGTCGGCCTTGATCCATGAGGTACACTTGGCTCCATAGATCCGGTAATCCTTTTGGTGTAGGTGTTCCGGTCAAACCAATAAAGCGATCCACCAGCGGCATTATCCTTCGCAGGGCTTTAAAGCGTTTTGCCTGTGGTGACTTAAAACCGGAAAGTTCATCGATCACCACAAGATCATACGGCCATTCACTTTTCCAGTAATCCACAAGCCATACCACGTTTTCACGGTTGATCAGATAGATGTCTGCCTCCTGTTGCACTGCCCTTACACGGCTTTGCTTATCCCCAAGGATCTGTGCATAAGTAAGTGACTTTGTGTGCTCCCACTTCTCGATCTCATTGGGCCAAGTAGATCGTGCAACGCGAATTGGTGCGATTATCAATGCCTTAGTTACTTCAAAGCGATCATACATGAGCATCTGTATCGCAGTTAAGGTGATCACTGTCTTACCCATACCCATTGGCAGAAATAAGCCGGTCTTTGGTTTCTCGATCGCCCACTCAACTGCTGCTTGTTGATATGGGTGCGGATTAAATCTCATTGTAGGTGTACTCACCGGGAAGCTCTCCCTTCATGATGTGAGTGATCAGCCAGTCGATCTCCTCAAAGTTTTTCAGTACATACACCTTTGCCCCTTGCAGACGCAGTTGCTTGATCCTCCATCTTTGCATATCGCTCAATCTTCCGCCTTTCGGACGTTTCGTCTCCACATAGCAGTGTAGTCCGTTGATCTCGATACACCGATCCGGAACACCGGTATTACCCGGTGATGTAAATTTCCAACAGATGCCTCCCAAGTTCTCAATTCGATCTTTCAGGTATTTCTCTACCGTTCGCTCCGGTTGACTTTTTTGCACACTTCTCCATGCCATGATTTTTCCCTCCTCACACGCTCCTGCAACAGTGGCAACACGCGCGCGCACGCGTATACATTACGCATACAGGCATACACACACGTCCACACACTCCCTAAATATTACTTTTTACTAATTAAGATAAATAATTGTTGCAATCGTTGCCAACGTGCTTTTTATCCTTTATTTAAGGGTGCATTTTGCTGCAACAATTTTTTTATTTCTGTTGCCGACTTTGTTGCATTTGTTGCACCTCTTTTTTTTCACTTTGTTGCAATTGTTGCACTTTTCCTATCACTTTGTTGCACCTTTATGAACGCTCTCTGCCTACCATATTCCTTGTTAATTGTCACAGGGAACGGTGTTCTTTCCCATCCCGAAAGCCTTTCTAAGATCCCGTTGATTTCTCTTGCGTCAGCGTTGCTCAGGGTACCTCTGCTGCCATTAAACAGCTCACACCATAGTTCCAAGGCACATACACGAGTGCGCTCTACTGTGCCCTCCTTGCCTTCATCCATCCACAGGATCCGCTGATAGCATTCCATATCATCCCAGTTATCCGGCAGTTTCCGATCCAGATAATCAGTGATGATTCCCTCTTTAGGGCTCTTGTAGGTGTATTTTTCCTGTATCGTTTCTGCGGATTTCAGCAGTTCTCCATCCAAGTATAAGGGCTCTTTCTGTTCATATCGATATTTGGCTTCCGCCCACAGCTGATCCCGTTCTTTACTCAGCATCGTAAATATGTCCTTCTTCCTTCGTTCCTTGTCGCTGTCAACAGGCCAAAAACGCCGGTTTCCGGTATAATCTCGTAAGAACTCACTATCGTTTGTCGTACCAAAGAAAACACACTTTCTTGGGTTATCTGTAACTCGTTTAGCGTAAGCCTTGCGGTATCGGTCATTTCGCTGCGTGATAAACTGCTTGATCCGCTCTACATCTGTTTTACGTGTCGCAGTAAGCTCTGCCATTTCCACGATCCATGAGCCGTGTAATGCCTCATAGCCTTCCCTTCCGGAAATTGAGGTTATCGAATCTGTAAACCAGCCTCCGCCCATAATTGCCAGCAGATGGCTTTTCCCAAGCCCCTGCTTGCCGACAAGCACCGGCATATAGTCATATTTGCACCCGGGTTCATATGCCCTTGCCACAGCCCCTACAAACGCCTTACGGGTCACCGCCCTTGTGTATTCGTTATCACTGCTGCCAAGATAATCAATGAATAGGGTATCAAGCCTTTCCTCGCCATCCCATTCCAGTGTATCGAGATAATCGGTTACGGGATTAAAGGCGTTTTGCTCATGTACAAACATCACCGCATCTTCGGTCTTTCGGATGATCGATATCTTATAATCCTTTTCCAGCAGATAGCGCAGTGCTGCATCATCCTCGTCTTTCCATCCATTATCCGCTGCCCGATATTTCCACCAAGGAAGATTACCTAGCTTCACCGGCTTTTGCTCATAGCGGTCTACTCCGCCAATGCTGTGCTTTAAGCGAGGATCATGTGTCAATATCAATACGATGTTATCCGTTGTTGCCACATAATTGCCTCGCTTATCTGTTTCCAGTTGTGCTAACCATGAGGTATCGCCTTCCTCCACATCGGGAAAATCGCTAAGAGCTTGTTGCAGGCGTTCCTCTCCCAACAGTGTTTTTGTCTGTTCATCCGCTCCGATAAGATCCATCATCGCTACCCACGAAGGCAGTTTATTGACCGGTGTATCGCTCTTTGCTTCTTCATCCAAGCTCTTAAACTTATGGATCCTTACTAAATCGAAAGCATTGCACAACTGCATGCTTGCCGGATCTGTCGCATGGTTGGAATATGCAAATTTATCCTCATACACCACCAATCCACCGACCGTAGAACCGCCAATATAGGTGTAGCGGTCCTCCCGGTTGGTTTCTTCGTAAACATCGCTTAGAAAGGTCTCGATCGCCTCCTGTATGGTATAGGTACGACAGAATGCGCCTATCAAACCATCCTTAGCAAGTGGATCTCCCTGCTTTTTTGCACTTCGTTTATGTATCTCTGATACTCTGCTTGACATTGGCCAGAAAGACATATCCCGCCAATCCTCATATTCTTCAAGCACCTCATCCGGATCGATCCATGGTGCATCTACGTTTATCTGATATACATAAGCTCCGTCGCTGCTACGGCTTGGCCAGTACATCAAGCGTGACGATTGGTATGTCGTATCATCAAAGTAATCAATCCCGATTTCCTGTGCGATCTTACGTGCGATCGCCTGATATTCATCCGGTGTGACCTCACGTTTCAAGGGGATAATTAAGCGATACCTTGGATGATCCTCACTGTGGCTGTGCGTGCTATACATCGCTGCCGCATAGCCAAATAACAGTTCTATATCATCCCACAGATCCACAGGCGCATAATCCGCATCCAGCGTGATCATAGATCGTGTAATCACATTCTCATCCAGTCTGCGCCCTTCCTTGAGTTTTCCTGCCACAAAGCCGCCTACATCTTTTATTGCGCCTTGTTCTCTCTTACTCATTTTGCGATATTCCGCCATGGTTTCTCTTGTACGAAGCGGCTCACTTAACCTTTGCGTAAACTGCTGCCACGTGATTTCTTTATTATTCCATTGCTTTGACCACCGGCTCTTGGCCGTTGCGATCCATAATTTTCGATCCATAGCCGCCTAATCCTTTCTGTAATACTCACTGATAAATCCATCGGCTGTTAAGTACAACCCCGGAGCCCATGGGATCTCCCTCCCCATTATCTCCTCGATTTCCTGTAAGTGTTGTTCTGCATTCTCTTGTGGTACTTCTACGATGACCTCATCATGCACATGCATAACGATTCGATAGCCCTTCTCTTTGTATAGGCACATCATTGCCTCAGCCAAGCAATCCCTTGCGATCGCTTGGATCAGATTTTCGAACAATTTTCCGCCCCATGCGCTGACACGTCCCCAACCTCCGGAATATTTTAAATGGCCATCTTCATCCTTCTCCGCAGAAGACCCATCGTATTCCAACTCTTTGCCAAAAGTCCCACGCTTGATGGAAGGGCGTGCATATGCGATATCCCGTCCACTTGGCAAATGGGCAAACAGAATGCCGCTCTTATACCAGTAGTACATGCCGTGTGCAACGTCAGTTCGCTTTCTTGCTTTGACTGCTTCTTCTGCAGCACGGAATACGCTATACCACATCTTGGCGATTCGGGGAGATGCTGCACGCCATTTGGTTTTGATCTCCTCCATTTCTTCCTGGCTCAATCCCATAGCGGCACCCCCCATACGTTCTAATGCTGATACCCCACCGCCATAACCAAGCGCCAGCTCTGCGACTTTCCCCTTCTTGCGCAGGTCACTGCCCTTGGTAATTTGTTCGATGGGTACGTGGAACATCTGCGAAGCAGAGGCTTCATAGATCTTCCCATCACCGGCAAAAACGCTTTGTCTCCATCGCTCATCACAGAACCATGCTGTGACTCGCGCCTCGATAGCAGAATAGTCTGCTACCGCAAACAGGCAGCCGCTACTTGGAATCACCATAGTACGGATCAATGAAGAAAAGGTATTGTTATAGGTATCATAAAGAAGATCCACCATATCAATATCACCGGCAAGGATCGTGGCCCGCGCGCCATCCACATCATCGAAGGTATTCCTTGGCAGATTCTGTGGCTGGAAAATCCGTCCCGCCCATCTGCCGGTTCGGGCTCCTCCATAAAACTGTAATGTTCCTCTCAAGCGTCCATCCTTGCATACTGCTCTTGCGATCGCATCGTATTTGGTAATACTTGTCTTACCTGTTTCCTGCCGGATCTCTAACACTCTGCGTGTTTCTTGATGCAGCGTATCATCCCCCAGCAGCGTTTTTACTCCTTCTTTGGTAAGATCGCTGATCTCTTTCCCTTCAACTTCGCCTATCCATTCCTTTAGTTTTGCGATGCGACTGATCGCAATACCTCCGGTAATCTGCAGGCATTCCTCTTGTAGATCCTCGCTGTATTTTTTAGAGAAATCCAAGATCTGATTGACAAGATCTGTGTCGATGCGGATCCCTGTATCGTTAATCCGCTGATCCAAGCACCACAGTTCGTGTTCCTTCTGTGTGATCGGAAATTTTTCCAAGCGCTCATATATCGCAATCTCCGTTTTTACATCCTGACGGTTATACTCTATGAATTGTTCCCATTTCTCCGACGCATCCTGTGGCATGTTCCGTGTACGCCCGCCATTTGCCTTTGTTGGAGCACATGGCTTGCAGAAATAATTGATCAACAACTTTCCTTTAGTATCCTTCTGCTCTAATAAAGATAGCGCCTTGGCCACTTTTCCCAAAGAAGAAGGTAGCCCTAAAAGACAACTCCACACCATCGTACATATCCATGATTGGGCAGAAAGCTCCACATTTAAATATTTTGATAGACATATCCGCTCAAATACTGCATTATGTGCGACCTTGATGATTTCCGGATTCAAAATACTTGATACAATAAAGGGTGGAATAATTTCTCTGGTGAGATCAACTACCTTTACATTGTTAGAATCAGCACCATATGCAAAGAGGAGGATCTCAAAATCCTCGCTCTCCACATACTTATAAACACCGCATTTCCCCAGGTCTACACTGCTGTATGTCTCCAAGTCAATATGCAGTATGTTCATAGCGCTAACCTAACAGATCGTCTAGATCGTCAAAGCCATCCTCAATCTCGATGTCTGCAAACGCCGTTTCGGCTGATACCCGGCTTGATAGCGGTTCACCCTCAGCTGTTTTCATTACACCGTTAAGGCCACATGCGACACCACGATTGCCGGCAGCGTCATAAGGATAAAAGGATAAGTTTGCGTAAACGTAACAGCCGCTATATACTTGCTCATCGATCTCCTCGATAGAAGTATATTCGTGCTTACGCTCGTCTACTGCGAATGGTCTCGTTTTGCAATTAGCATTGATAAAGAATGCATTGGCATAGGCCTCATCCTCCGGTCTTTCCTCATCACCGTCGCGCAGCGGCAGTTTCAGCTTTGCCGGTTTCTTTCCACCCCACTTTGTTTCTACCCCACGTTGCGTTGCCAGCTTGATTGCTGTTGCGATCTTCTCCAAAGTTTTTTTATCGCTCTTGGGAATAATGAAGGATGCGGAATATTTCTTTTCCTGTCCTTCTTGAATAGCGACCGGCTCCGTTAAATGAGCGTAGCTCAGTCTTACCTTTCCTGTTGTTACCAAAATTGGTCCATTGTTTGATGCCATTGTTATTTCCTCCTTAAATGTGTTTGTTTATAATTGCACTTAGTGCATAGGCATTTTCAAAATCACAAGCATGCTCTCTTGCATACCGCTCATCAACTGGGTAAAGATGATCCATATTCGTACATGCAGCTGTGTCTCCTTCGCTATACCAGACGAAGGCAGTGCCTTTCTTACGTGGATTTAGTTTTTTTACTCTGCCGATCTCCTGCTTATATCCGGGATCATAGATCACCAGTTGTCCTGCTTCTATCATCATGAGGACACCTCAACATCCTTAAATGCTTCCGCTGCTGTGATATCTTCATAGAGTTTACGCTTATCGTTTAATGGAGCAATAGCCGGTGATCCTTTCGGTCTCTCTACATGACCGGCAGAGAGGATTGCAAACTCTTTCTTGCCGACTAATTTTTCAAGATCACTGAGACTCTTTAGTTTCATAGTATCCTCATCCTCATAGCCGTGCTCTCGCAGTTCTTGCTTCAAGCCTTCCTCATCAATGATCTTTCTTTTTGCACTGGCCTCTACCAGCTTATAACCCTTGATCTGCTCGCCCTTCAACATTTGATCTAAAGCGTAGGTCTTAATGTCTTTGCACCACGCCTCAATCTCTTTGATATGTGGTAGTAATTTAGCGATCTCCTCAAGGCTCATCGTTGCCAGATCATTATCGCCATCGATGAAAATCTGTAAATTCTTCTTTGCCCGCGCTTTACAGGTATCCTTCGCCAAGCACCACCGACATTGTTTTTCACCGGGATTAAATTCCCCCTCGCCTTTATCGGCCAGTTCAGCAGCGGGTCTTACCACTGTTTCACCCCAAGCGATTAACTCATCAACGGTGAGTTCCTCGGTGCTGATACTGTTTTTACGCGGCTGAAAGATATGTGTCTTGACCTTATCGAAGTCGTAGATCATACCATACTCATTGATTGCACCCAGTGCATATAAGCGGCATTGTGGATTTTCATATGCATCTACCGGAACCCCTGCACCATACTTAAAATCAATAATATGACAAGTACCATCCGCAATGATCACCGCATCGCCGGTTCCGGATCCATCTTTTGCCCATTCGCTGTAGTCAAGGTGTTCCTCAACAAATAACTTTGCGGTAGGATCCGCTTTTTTGGCAGTGTTGAACTGCTCGACCACATAATCACGATAGTCATCGGTATAGCCGTCCATATTCTTGTCTTCACAAGCGATTTTCTTTCGACCTTTACTTATGTACTTACGTAGTTTCTGTTCAGCGATTGCATGGGCTTGTGCTCCCTCTTCTGCTTCCAGAGAAGGTTCTTCCTTCATGCCTTGTGTTAATGCGACAGAAGGGGGACAAGCGATCCATCTCGCAGCTGCGGATGGATTAAGCTTTGCGTGTACTCCCGGCATAGCTAATCTCCCTCATGCAAGGCTTTCAGTTCAGCATAGAAAGCGCTGCGCTTATCCTCCGGAACCGTTGAGATGGCTTTCACACCGTACTTCTCAAGAAGTGCTTTCAGCCTAGGTTTGTTCATCTTTGAATCCGAGTGCGTAAATTCTGTGGCCAATTCCTTCAACTGTCTTAGGGATACGGCGGGTTCCTTCTTATCTTGCTTCAACAATGCTAAGGCATTTTCTTCCACTGTTTTCCACAGTTTTGGTGGTATACCACCATAAGTGCCATTGATACTATTCGCCTTTAGTAGCGCGTCCACGTCACTTTTTCTATCCACTATGAGAAGCTGATCACAAGCAGCCATCATATCCTTAAAAGCTGTGAAGTAATCACCGGTTAGCGGGTCTATGCATGGATTCTTTGCGATGCTTTCGCCGATATCCATAGCCGGATCATCTGTCGGCACTATCTGTAAAGGTTCATCCTCTTTGATCAGATCAGCTACCATTTGAGCCTCTACCATAACCGGTGCTTTAACTTGGGGCATTGCAGTTGATCCACTAATCAATACTCCCAATTCATGTAATTCATCAAAGCTGCCTTCAAAACTAAATTTCATTTTCTGTTTTCCTCTCTTTCTTTCCACCACTTATCTATTTGATCTCCCTGCATGCTGTCCCAATCTTCTTCTGTCATACACCCATCAGCGTCATAATCAGGATCTCTTTGCGCTAATGGAGATACTACCTTCCACCTCATCCTTGTTTCTTGCCAATTTCTATCCCTGTTATTTGTTCGAAAATTCCTTTATCGAAATTTGGTATTGTTTGAATCAAGGCTTTACTTTTATCACTCATTCTTGACCACCAATTTGCACATGCTTCTTTGAAAGAATATCTTTCCAAATATCCTCCAATACACTGCCGAAAGACACTGACTTCTTTTTCCTCATCTGAATACTCAACCCATTCTGTTAAATAGAAAGGAACAGAACACAAAGCCCGATACCAATCGCATTCCAAGCATTCTTTGAACGTCATACCACTATCAATGTTAAAAATAGTTATCGTTCTTTCTTTGGTGTTGAAGAATCCCGTCGAATGACTACACATGTTCCAACTGCCCGTGTTGTGATTGCCTCTGTTCCAACTGCCCGTATTACGGTCGCCCGTATTGTGGTTACCTACGTTACAGTTGCCTCTGTTATAGTCACCCGTATTCCAGATTCCCGTATTGCGGTCACCTACGTTACAGTTGCCTGCGTTACAGTCACCTATGTTGCGATCACCTGTATTATAGTTGCCCGTGTTGCGGTAGCCTGCATTACAGTTGCCTGTATTCCAATCGCCTGTGTTGCGGTGGCCTGTGTTCCAGTTACCTGTGTTACAGTCACCTGTGTTCCGGTCACCTGTGTTCCAGTTGCCTGTGTTACAGTCACCTGTGTTCCAGTTACCTGTGTTA